>JALEYW010000068.1:0-32744 GCA_022773145.1 Bacteroidales bacterium | reverse complement strand
TGCTGTTCACCAAAGAAGAGGAGGCCGAAATAGAACGGCACAACGCTTTGTACTACCGCGAAAGCCCCTTGGAAGCCGCTTTTGCCCAGTCGTTCCGTCTGCCTACGGCCGAGGAGCGCGCGAAGGCCGAGTGGCTATCGGCCACGGAGATATTCGAGCACCTAAAACGCACCTCATCGAAGGCGTTGCAGGGCATCACCGCCATGCGCATGGGTAAGCTTCTCCGCCGCTTGGGAGCGGAGAAGCAGCATCGCCGCTTGGGTAACCGCTATGCCGTGGTGTATCAGTGAGGGCGGAGGAGTATTCCGGAAAGTCCGGATAAGTCCGGAAAGTCCGGATAATCCGGATAATCCGGATATTCCGGGTTTTCTGGGTTTTCCGGGTTTTCCGGATAATCCGGACTATCCGGGTTCTCCGGGCTCTTCAGCCTCTCCGGCCTTCCCCGCTAACTTCGCCCTCAACGCCTCTATTTCTCGTTGCTGTGAGGCAATCTTCGCTTTGAGCTGGGAGATTTCTTGCTCTTGCTGAGCAATAATCTGTTTTTGCGTGCCGCGCATATCCAAGCGTGCAGCTGTCATGCGCTCCCTAATGCCGCCTTCTTCTACAAATTCGCGGTCGCGCTTGGCCAAGAATGTAGTCAGGGCCTTGTCTACCATGTGACAAAGGCAGATGGCGAGGTTGGCCATTTCCTCATCGCTCCACATAGCAAAGAAGCGGCGGTAGTCGCGTTCGTCACTGTGCGCCCGGCAGAAATCTCTCATTTTATTATACCTCGTGAGGTTATCCTTGGCCCATTCTGGTATGCCGTGCTGTTTGATATAATCTTGGTAGTCCTCTAACAGTTCTTTGTTGCTGCCTTTGGCAATCCCCAGAAGTTTCATCTCTACTTCAAACGACGTTTGTCCGTCAGTGAACCCTTCTACAATGTTTTGCTTGACGGAGCGTGCCGCCTGTACCATCTGGTCTACGGTGCGGTCGCCGTAGTGTGGCAGGAAGCGTTCGCAGAAGGCTTTTGTCAGCTGCACCAGCACATCGCTCTTGCGGTAGAAGTGAAGTTCCTGGTAGACAGTAGGCTTACGCATCACACTCGGGGTGCCGTCGGAATAGTGTTGCAGCGGAATGTTCTTGCTCCTGTTTTCCATAGGGCGCGTTAATGTTTAATAAGGCGCGAATATATGGATTACTCTGGAAGCAAGCGCATTCCGCTGCGTTTTTTTAGAGGAAAGCGCTGATTTTTTGGGTTTTCCGGAAAGTCCGGATTATCCGAAAATCCAGATAACCCGGAAACTCCGGTTCCCAGCCTTTCCAGCTCTCTCCGCTACGGCATCACCAGCACCTTGCGGCTGTAGCCTTCCACCTTGACCACATAGTTGCCCGGCAAGAAGGGCGCGGCATAATGGTTGGTGCGGGCGTGGTCGCTGAGCTGGAGGCGACCCGAAGCATCGTAGACGGCAATGTTCTCGCCGCCTAATAGTCCTTCTATGTGTATGTAGCCCTGACGGGCAGTGATTTGGTAGAGTGCTTGTTCACCACTGGCACCGGGGTTCGGGCTGACACCGCCAAACTGTACCGTGAAACGAATGTCCGTTGCTTCGCCTGCTTCGAGCGGCACCGTATAAACATCGTGTTTCAAGTCCGTAACCAGCCCCGTCACTTTGTCCGTCAGCCAAACGTGCGTGAAGTCGGCAAAAGCTTCGGGTTCGGGCAAGCCCAACTTACAGAGACCGCCGGCACCGCTATTCAGTCCGAGGGGGATGGCTGTGCCCACCGGAACGGAAGCTGCCCACGCCAACGGTGTACCCTGCGCCGTCGCGGCATAGAGTTGTGGCAGTCCCGGCTGAAGTGGTGACCAGTGCAAGCCGTCCGTGCCGAGGTGGAAAGCCACCGAACCCTCGTTGTCAACATCGGGCTGGAGCGTTACTTCGTCCTTCCGACCCAGGCCATCGGTCAACGACAACACCTTGCCAGGAGCGGCAGCCACCGGTGTGTCGCCGGCATAATGAGGCAGAAGGAAACGGAGCGTTTCGGCAGACTGGAGAGTGGCCGTTTGGGTAAAGAAAGCCGTGGCTGGCGAAAGTCCCTTGCCTTCGGTGGCTTTCCACGAAGGATGTGCAGAGAATTTACCCAGAGCGTCTGCCGTATAGAAGAAGCGGGGTAGCGACATGGGATAGTCGTCCGGAGCGAAAGAAACGCTGGTTCCCTGCGGTAGCCAGCAGGGATAATCGCTGACCAAGTAGGGAGAGCCTACGAGATTCCACCCCATGTTCTCCTCCACGGTATAATACGGCTTCTCGCCCACCACATCGCGATTGTCATATTGTGTCAGCGTGACCATCTTGGCCGCTTCGGACGCACCGTCGTAGTAGCCCTCGCGATAAACGGGCTGACTGCCGTCGGTGGTAGACACGTCGGCTGCGGTAAAGCGGTAAGTGCCTGAAACGGTGGGATGATACCAAACACCCATGCAGGCGGCACGTTTGCCGGTAGCACATGGTTTCCAGCAAGGCGAGTTCGGTTCAGTTTGTGCAATATAGTTGTAGGTGGCACGGGCTTCGCCATCGTAGTAAAGTACTTCGGTAGCGGATTCGGGCACAGTTTCCTGAACCTGGCCCGAGGCATCATACGTGATGTAACGTGCTTGGGAGAAATCGAACGCATAAGGCAATGCTACCAAAGCACCGGCATCGGCATCAACCGTGCGTTCCACACCGACATGGCCCAGACTGACCGCCGTGCCTTCGCTGAAGAGCGATGCCCCTTCACACAGCAGTAGGTAGCCCGGGCGGAGCACCTCGTTGCGACCCGCCGCCGTAGTGGAAGCCGGGTTAAAATCATCGGAACTCATCACGAGCGAAGCGTTCTTTTGCACATAGACCACCGAGCCTTCCTGTGGATGACGGCGACCTCCGGCCAAGCGGCCACGCGAGGAATCACCCGTATAGGCATAGGTGGCTTTGGCCGCCTTTCCTTCGGGCACATTCCACGTTTCGTAACAGCCCCGGTCAATCAGCGGGTTATACTGCGGCAGACGCGGATTGCCCAGCAGGTCACGGTCGGTGGCGTATTGAATGACCATGACACGCTCATCGACAGACAGTCTCAGCGCGTTCTGCAAAGAAGTGTACAAAGCATCGGTGAAGTCCGTACCGGCAAAGTCGAGGTTTTTCGACTTTTCTTCCAACTGATACCACAGATCCTGCTTGTCGGTGAAGGCAGCGGGCTTGGCCGGATGGTTGTCGGCAGTGGCCTGGAGGTAACGGGCAAAGGGATAACCCTCGTCCAGGGTATTGCAGTTTTGGTAACCCGCAGACGAGCCCTTGCGTCCCAATCGCTCATTCTGAGGAAGCTGTTCGTTCCACGTAATGCAGTGGGTCACCTGATAAGTTTCGTTGTCGGCATTTGACGTTTCCAGTGCGTAGCCTGTTGCGCCTGTGCCGAGGAAGGTACAGTTCACCGCGCGTCCCTTGTTGCCGAGGAAAGTGGCAGCCACGCCGTCGGCCTGTGCGGAGCAGTCGCGCACCAGCACATTGTAGAGCAGTCCGCCGCGCGCCCTCACGGCAGCGGCAGCACCGGAAGCCGTTTCGACAGCCGTGTTGTGGACATCGTGGACCACAGCATTGCGCAACACGACGGGAAGGGGCGTTGTATCATCGCCCAAATCCACCACAGGAGTGGTTACGTCGACTGACTGCGGCGCGATGTCGAAGCCGTCGAGCAAGGCCATGGCGGCATAGTTGCCGGCGGTTTGCACGCCGGTGATGCCGGTGCGCTGGGCTGATGGCGAAACGATACCCGGGCGGTCGCCCAACACGCGGGTCACATAGTCCTTCAGGTCCTTGTCATAATAGCCGCCGGCATAAGGGTCGGTGTCCTCAGCTGCTTGGTTCCTGGCCGTGGCCTCCTGCGTATAGTTCGGTTCGATGCCGGCAAATACGCTCACGCCGGCACGCGGGGTGAGCCGTTCACCCGTCAGCTGTCCGCCCTTGCAGAACACGTAGGCGCGCCGCCCCGTGTTGATACTGCTGAACACGGCAGCGAGGTCAATGGCCGACTGGAGTTCGCCGTGGCCGTAGGGATTACCCCAAGAAGTGCCATCGCCCGTCACCATACGGGTGGGGTCGACGTAGATGACGCGCTGCAGGTCGCCTTGGTACTCGTAGGCTCCACGGTCAATGACGGGAGCGGTGGTGGAACCGGCAAAACGGGGCATGAAAGCCAAGTCCTTTTCGCGCGAAAGGGTATCGGCTGCAACACCCACAGTGTTCAGATACAAGATGTTGTCGCCCTTGTTGATGGTGCGTGCCGAGGGACGGAGGTGGAAGTCGCGCAACTCCCTGTCGCTTTCGGCCACGGCCTCGGTCAGGGGAAGCATGAAGTTGGGGCCGCAGAGCACATCAGCGTTGTCGGCCACCAAGGGCTGGTTGGCATCGTTCTTTCCTCCGCCGGAAAGGGCAATGGAGAGCACGCCGGTGTCATGGTTGACCACCGTTCCAGTGGGATAAACCGATGCTTTGCCGAAGATGGCGTTGCCGCTCAGGTAATCGGTGGATTCGGAGGGCAGGTCGTACTCCTTGGTATCTTCAGCACCGTTGCGCCAGAGCAGGGAGTTGAGGATAGAGGAATGCCATGAGGGCGTAGTAGGGCTGACGGCAGCATCGTTCTGCAACTCCACGTTGTCGCCGTTGAGGGCGAAAGTGCAATTCACCACGTGGGTGTTGTAAGCCCGGAGCGACTGTCCCATATTGCTATGGAAGAGCGTGTTGTACACCAAGGAGTGGCCTCCACCCTTTCCTATGGTAACAGCCGGCACAGTGGTGGTGTTGCCGTTGAGGCGGAAGATGCTACGGCCGAGCTTAAGCTTCGGTGCGCCGTCTGCGGAAGCGGCTGCCAACTCACCAGAATGCAGGGTTTCATCACGTTCGGTGGGGTCGGAGAACTGATACTGGTCGCTGTAATAGATGGCAGCACCCTCATTGGTCTTGTTGCCATATACGTTTTGGAACGTAATGCCGTCAATCGTGATAGGGATGACCCGCTGTGTGTTGTCGGCAGCATTCTCCTGTGTAGCTGAGATGCGCGAAGCATTAGAGCCCACATTGTACCAGTTGTGTGCGTCGACTATGCGAAGCAACGTGGACATTTTATCCATTGCTACACCTGAACGTCCGGCCATTTCCCACGTGGTGGGATAGGTTTCCGCATTGTACAGGTTTTCCACATCCTTGCTCCAGCCGCCGAGTATAGTGAGCGACTTCACGCCCAGATTGCCGTCGATCTCTCCGCCGGGTCTGTCCTTAACCAAGGGCAATGTGGCAGCAGCGTTGAGTGAGCCGGAGTTGATGGTGAAGGCCATGTAGCCATCGATGGTATAGATGGGCGAGTAGTTACCCTCGATGACATTGATTTGCTTATGGTGGTTATTGCGGCTGGCCAGCAGGGTTTCAATGGCGCGCTGCATATCGCTGGTGGGCTGCCTCCAGGAACTGCCGTCGGCCACGCCGTTTTCGGGTTTTTCCTGTGTGCTCACCCAGAGTACATCGGTCTCGTCGCCCTTCTTCGGGTTGAGCTGAATGTGCTGGTACTCGTACACGCCGAGGTCGATGTAGGTCTGGTTTTGCGAGGGGTTCGGGTCTTTGGAGATGCGGAACATTGGGGAGCCGTCAGTGAACTCCATATACTTTTCGTTGCCGATGGGCATCTTAATATAGTTGTTATCCTTGCGGTTGTTGCGGGTGTCAGCATAGATACCTTGTGCAATGTAGTCGCCGGCATCAGTCACGAAGGAGCAGTCGTAGTTTTGCGTGACATCGTTGAGCTGAATATGCTGCTGTATGCGCGACCACCCGTTGTCCGTCAGGTTGTTCTGACGCGACATCATCCAGTCGGCCGAAGGCAGGTAGTTGTTCACGCCGGGGCCTAAGGAGGGATTGACGAAGTTGGGGCCGTTGAGCGCGTTGTTCTCACCGCTCAGGTAAATGTTGTTCGTAACCCAAATGTATTTCGTGCCGTTGTTGTCGAAATTCTTCTCTACGGGGGTGCCACTGTCACCGTTCTCCCAATACGTACCTTTCTTGAACAGGTTAGGGATGTATTCATTGAGCTTGTAGGAGATAGTGCGGTAGTCAATGGTGCCCCGGTCGTCCATGCGCGGCACACAGCCTCTTCCTTCCTCGTAGGCACAGAACCAGAGGTTTTCGCCGATGCCGGGTGTGATTCCGTCAGCCGACAGGCGGGCATCAGTGAAGACGGAAGGGTCTTCGGCCATGGCTCCGTTGGTGGGTACGCGGTTCCAATAGCTGCACACGAAGTTGACCTGTTTCTCCGAACCGGAAATGGTGCAGTCGGGAGTTATTTCGTTGCCCCAGAAGATGGAGTTGACCACCTTGTGGGGGTTGTCGCTCATGTTGACATCGCCCCGGTTGGGGTAGCACAGGTAGATGGCGGGATAGCTCAGTGCCTGGTTGCGCACGAAGTTACAGTTGACCATCTGCAATGATCCATAGCCAGCCGTGGCACCGTGGAACACGGCACCGCCGCGCGAACCTTTGTCCGTGAGGTTGTTCAGGTCGGCAGTTTCCTCCACCAGTCCGGCCTCGTTGTTAGCGAAGATGGTGTTGACGGCCGAGAGCACATAGGTGCTGTAAATCGCACCGCCGTTGCCGTTGTACTTCGTGGAAGTTTCGGGCAAGTTGGCCACTTCGTCGCGCTGTTTGGAAGCATTCTGGGCAAAGTTGCTGGAGAAGATTTCCACCACACCGTTGCTGTAGATAGCTCCGCCGGCACCGGCGCGGTTGTTGGTGAACTCGCAGTTGCGCACCACCAAGGGTATGCAGCGCTTGCCCACAGCGGCAGGGTCGGTGGAACGGGAATGAATCTCGTCCGAAGTGTCCACTGTGCCATTGGCGTTCCAGCTGCCTCTTGTCGGCTTCTGCCAGTTGCCGTCCACCAGCACACCGCCTCCTTTATAATAGGAATAGGCGTTGGCCACGGAGGCGGCATCGTAGCCCAATGCTTTTCCGTCCATGATTTGCAAACCGTCGAGCAAGATGGGCACGCCGGTATGTTCGCGGGTGTAGTTGTCAATGTTGGGTGTAGCGGTAGTGTTGGTCGGCGTAGGCAAGGTGCCCACATAGTCCTCGTCGGCAATGCAGGTGATGACGTGGTAGACATTGTCTGCCGTTTCGGAGTTCACACTCTTGCCCGAGAGGATGGTCTGGTACTTCATTTCCCAAGGCTCCATGAGCGAATTGTGGTTGAGGTCCTCCAGCTCGCGGGCCCGGAGGATGTTCTCCGTGGTCTGTCCCTTGAGGGTAAAGCTGCGAGTGGTGGTGGAGCCGTTCACCGTAATCGTGGCGGTAAGGGTAAGCTTTTGGTTGGGATCGGTGGAAGTATAGAAATAGGAGTCCGTATTGGTACCGTCGGCCAGGTCATCGCGCAGGCCGCCGAAGATGCTTACACCCTCGGGCACGAGGAATGTGTTGCCACGCGAATAGGAATACTGGCCCGTCACCGTACGGTAAGGGTAGTAGGTGCCACGGCTCACGAAGATTTCAAACTTCGTGTCCTTCACTTTCGTGCCATTCACCTCGGTATCACCCAGCGTTTTGCGCGCTGTCTGCACGTAGAGCAGGGCATCGTCCAACTTCTGCATCGGGAAAGCGAAGGAGCAGCCTTCCACGAAAGGCTTGCCTTTGGTATAGGAAGACATGGCCTCGAAGATATCCTCATCAATGTCCTCGGGCTTCACCACGAAGAGGCGGGTGATGAGATTGTCGGCAGTAGGTGTCACAAGGAGCGGGCCGTTGTAGGCACGGGCACCGATTTCCACAAAGTCCTTCACACCGGGAGTGTCAAGCTGCTTTCCCAACTCATCCAGGTTGTAGGTGGTACGTGAGTTGCCGGCCATGTCCTCTGCTTCGAGCGTGGGGAAGTAGAAGCGCATGTCCGTTTCTGCAGGCTGGGAAATGCGGATGTTGGTATAGTCCTGCTGCGACATACCGGAACGCGCCAGCACAGAGTAATGCTGGAGGTAATAATAGTCGTTGCCGTCTTTGTTGGCTCGGCTCACGAAGCGCACACCCTTCTCGTTGGTGGTGCTCACGCTGATGTTGTTCATGCCCGCCATGCGGATGTTCTCCACCGCGCAGTAAGAGAAGGGATAGAAGACCGAGGTGTTTGACTCCGCCTGGGTGGAGAAGGGGTCGGTCTGTCCGTTCACGTTGGCCGCGTTGTTACTCTTGTTGTTCCAGAGCACGGAACTGTTCACACGCACGTTGTTGTTGAACCACAATCCGCCGCCCGAAGAAGTTGCCTCGTTGTCGGAGATGGTGCAGGAGATGATGTGGGCGAAGTTGCGGATGTAGTCCCACTTCGTGGGGTCGAAGTTGGCCTTGGTGTTCTGCTGCACGTAAATGGCACCGCCTTTGTCGGCGGAGTTGTCCGTCATGATGCAGCCACTTACCAAAGCCCCCTCCTGAAGGAATAGGGCACCGCCGCCGTTGGCCGCCGTGTTGTTGCGCAGGATGCAGTTGCGCACATGGGCATAGTCGGGCACGATGGCCGCGCCGCCGTAGCGGTTGATGTCGGCTTCGGAGGAAGTGGTTATTTCGCCTTCTGCATCGCCGTCCTCGATGAAGAGGCCGTCAAGGATGGCGCGGTCCTTCTTCGCGTCGAGTTTGGTGGAGGCCGTAGAAAGGGCCGGGTTAAGCGTGGGGTCGGTAATGCCGTTGTAGGATGAGGTGGTATGCCCTCTGCCGATGAGCTCGCCATCTTCGTCGAAGAGGTTGTCGGTGAAGGTCACCACGTGGTAGCAGTTCACGTTCTGTCCGTCGCTGGTATAGGCTCCGGTGAGGAGTGTGCCGTTGGCTATAACGTCGCGCTCGACTTCCTCGAAGTCTTCTAAGTAGCCGCCCCACACTTCCACGCCGCGCGGCACCATGAGGGAGTAGGTGCGCGGGTTGTCAGCCTCGGTGTTGTTCTTTTCGGTCACATAGCTGCGGCTCGGCGCATAGCCACCTCCTGCCACACGCGCCAATTTGACAATCACCTGCGTACCGGGATGGGTGAACTTATACCGTCCGGCTGCATCCAGCACTTTCTGGAGTTTCTGCATACAGGCAGCATTAGCGGGATTTTGCGCCGAAGCCGTGCCCCTACCGGGTCCGGTAACGTAATAGGTTGCCGTGGGCGTAGTGCCGTCTGCCGCCGTGCCGGAGGTTGGGGCAATGTCGTAGGCACCGTTGTATTCGTAGGCTCCGATGTCAACGGTACAGTCCTGGATGCGGGCGGTAAAATCCACATCGGTTTCAGGCAATGTTACATTGTTGGGGTCATTCAAACCAGAATTGATACATTTGCTGGCTGATGACAAAGAGAAATCCAATGCGGTAACAGCATTTCCTCCTTTGTCAAAAGGATTATCTAACGCAGTTCCTGTTCCCAAATAATTGGAGTTTCCTATTTTATTGTATATAGAAAACTTAGAATCCAAATTTTCTGCAGTCTGAATATAACAATTCATGACGGCCTTAAAATTTGTGTTGAATTCTGTGCCTGACAGCGAAGAGTCTATTGCCTTATGGTTATTGCCATACAAAAGACAATTGAAAATGTCCAATGAAGGGGTTAGATAATCACCACTCCATTGGTAGATTCCGCCACAACCTTCACTGTTGTTATAGGCAACAGTATTGTTGTAGAATGTTGCGTTTTCAATAAACAGCCCACCACCGTTTGTAGTGGCATAATTTCTGGTCACCAACAAATTGAAGCCGGTGCCCACAATCATATACATTCCACCACCGTAAAAGTCCTTACCGCTTCCTTCAGCATTATTGTTGAATATAAAGCAATTCTCAACAACAGAGTTGCTACCGTCACAATAAACACCACCGCCTCTGTTACGAGTGGAATAATTCATGTTTCGTTTTACCACACTGTTACGCAGCGTGACTCCACGAAACATGCGCACACCAGCACCACCGTCACGATTGGCGTAATAATTGACAATGTATCCGTTTTGAATGGTAAAACCATCCCACACAGCTCCTTCGTATTCTACATAGTTGGCATCGGTTTTTCCATTTTCCGCACCGGGAAAACGGTAAGTATTGGATGCGTATGTGCCATTATCACTTTCGGGAAGTTTACGACTCTCAGCGGGTCCATAAGTAGGTAAGCATACATCGGGCTGTCTGAGTACTGGTCTGCGGATGACACTACTTTCATTGCGAAGCCAATCTGCAGGTGAAACAAAATTCCCGTTGTTCGTGACGCTCTCAGTAGATGAAATCTGCAAAATGGTTTCGTAATGGGCAATCTGGCTCTCCAAGTTTTGGTTAGCCTTGCTGACAGGAATGGAAGTGGAAAGCAAGGGATGGCGTTCATCCATGCCCGGAGTGCCAAAATCCGGGAAACCGCCATAGACAATGATTTTATCACGGATAACATAGCCTTTATAATCAGTATAAGTACCTCCGGCTATCCACACCTCTTTTTTATCAGCGGAACTTGACGCTAAAGAGGCAGTTTCCACAGCAAATTGCAAACCGCTGATGTATCGCTCGTATCGATTGTTGGTGATGGTGACACCTGTCAATTTGCCTTTCCAATCCGTGTTAATGGTATTTCCGCTACCGGAATCCCAAAAGCCAGAAGTCGAAACGGAGGTTTCCTTATACGTACCTGTCAAATAGGCATCTGCGGTAGTTTGTATTCCCAACGATGTTTTGGTAGTTAGGTCGTAAACCTCATTTCCCGCAATGGCATTGCTCCATGAGGAACCATCCTTTCTTCCCGCTCCAGTAGGAGTTACATAAAATACATTTCCGTTTTCAGGCAAGAAAGTGTTCTCCACCGCGCCCACATCGGCGGCACCGCCGTAGGAACGGGTGACCACAGAGGTAAGGTCGGTGGCAGCCATGTTGGAAGTCACCGCCGCATTGACCATGGGGTTCATGTTTCGGGGCATGAAGTTGACTGTGCCGCCGTATTTGGTCAAATCGCCCTCCTGCGTTGCTCCGATGTTCTTGGTGGGATTGACAAAGATGGGGTAAGTGTAGTTGGTGACATCCTCCACATAAGTCAGGGTGCTCTGGCTATTGGTAAAGCCCGTGATGGAGGTACCGGTGTCGAAGAAGTTGTAGCTGCCACTCAAGTTGCCGCCGTTTTCCGTCATCCACGTCCGCACCTTGCCGGCATAGGCGGCTTCGGCCAGGTTCTCCGAACGGTCCATGGCAGCCGAGGCATTGGCCCACACCACGCTGTTGTCGAGCTTCACGGTGGCATTGCCGCCCTTCACGTACAGGCCGTAGCCCACATTCTTCAGGAAGTCGCAGTGGTTGAAGTTTACTGTCACATTGCCGCCCTTGCCGCTCTCGCTCTCCACCCATACGGCGGCAGGCGTGGTCGTGGTGGTAGAGGTGTTGTTGTGGACAATCACGTTTTCCACGTCCAAGCTGATGTTCACCGTGGGAGAGGTGCTCTGTACGAAGATGGCCGCCCCTTGGTTGGAGGTGCAGTTGGAAAGGATGCAATTGCGCACCTTGTTGTTGAGCATAGGAGTGGTGAAGTTGCCCACCTCGTTCTGTATGACAATGGCACCGCCGTCTCTCAGTGCGGGATTGAAATAGATGGGCGAACTTGTGCCCACAATGTTGTTCAGCTCGTCGTTGGGGAGCGAATAGGCATAAGCGAGGCGGAAACCGTCGAGCACTGCATTGCTGGCCTCGGCAAAACCTACGATGTGACAGGTGTTGAACTCATAGCCGTTGCTGATGATATTGGCCGAAATGGTCGTCAGGTTCTCCGAGGGGTTGCGTCCGTCGAGGCTTGTGCCAGTGGCATCGGCGGGATAGCCGCCGTACACACGGGTATTGTCGTACATACGGATATAGGAAGAACGCATACGGGAGGAGAAGTAGGAACCTGCCGTAGTACACGTGCCAGCCTTGACCAACACCTGTAGCTTGGTATCGCTGCCTATGGTCGTAGTGGTCAAGGTGTTGGTGGCGGCATCCGCATAATATTCCACACTCTGGTTCCGGTTGTCCAGGAACCAGTTGAGTGCGTCGTTGATGTTGCCCAGAGGTTTGTCCCAGCTGTGCCCCACATTCTCCTCGCCGCTCAGCGTAGTGAGATTACGGTTGGGGTCAACAAAGAGGGTGAGCACATCCCCACTCTCCCCCGGTTCCACGGAGGGCAAGAGGCGTGGGGTGTAGGTGTTCTTGGTGGGAACATAGGCACCGATGGTGGTGCGGGCGGCATAAGTGTTGCCGTTCATGTCGGTGGTGAGGTGCGAGATGAGGGCACGGTCGTAGGTGGCTATGTCCACTATCTGCACACCATGTTCACGCAGTGGCGAGAAGCCGGCCGGCATCCAGCGCGTCTCGGGGGTGGCGGCGGTAGCATTGTCGGCCTCCACGCCGGGCTTGATGTTGTCCGGGTCGATGCCGCTGGTGGCGGCAAGGAAACGGGGATAGTATTGGTTGTCGGTGGAGGAAGTGGCCGTGTTCTTCGTGCCCAAAGCCAGCACTTCGAGCTTGGAGGTGCTGGTCCAGTCGGCCAAATCGTGGTTGGAAACGGCGGTATAGCTGATGTAAGGATAGAGCAACTCGGTGGACTCCACGGTGTAGGAAGCATACTGCACATCACTGTTGGCATCCACCTGTCCGCCCCAAAGCACGGAGTTGGTAATCATGGCGGCCTTGTCGACATACACGCCGGCGCTGCGGCCATAGCGACGACCGGAGATGATGACGTTGGGGCCGGTGCATTTGTTGCGCACAATGGTGTTGTGGTTCATCTGGCCACCTTTGTACATGAACACGCCGCCGGCCTCGGTGGTCGAGGTGTTGTTGGACACCACGCTGCCGGCCAGAGCAGGATTGAAGCAGTCGCTGGTGTTCACGCCAATCGCATTCTCTTCTGCCTTTTGATGCACGGTCTCGGCTGAGAGGCAGGCACCGCCGCCGATGCGTGCCACGTTGTTGTGGATGAGGCTGCGGAGCACTTTGCCCTCATCGTCCACGCACACACCGCCGCCGTAGCCGGCCACGATACCGATGCCGAGACACTGGTTAGCGTAGATGTAGCAACGATCCACCTCGCCGCCGTTGTCAAGGTAGATGCCGCCGCCCCGGCGCGTGGATTCGTTGTGGCGCACGATGCAACGGTCCACCTTGGCACCGGCGGTCATGTAGATGCCGGCACCGAAGGCGGTATGCACTCGCATGGTTTCCACCGAGCGGTTGGAAGCATTGCCGTCCTCGATGATGCAACCGTCGAGGAGCGAGGTGCCGCCCAAGGGCTTGGCGCGGTTTTTGTCATCCAGTCCGTTGGTGGCAAACCACACGACGTGGTAGGAATTGCCTGGGAAAGAAGTGGTATAGACTTCCTTCTTGTTGGTTGGATCCCATTGGAAAACGGTTTCCGTGCTGGAGTGGTTACCAGAGAGGATAGTCTGGTACTTCATCTCCCAAGGTTTGGTAGCACCGCCTTTCAAGGGGCGGTTGTCGGGTTCGAGCGCATCCCCCGATTCATCTCCTTTATATCCACCGTACACACTGATGCCGGCATACATCTTAAACGAAGTGAAGAGCACGCCGCCACCGGCCTGCTCCGTACTTTCCGTTGGCACATACTTGCCCTGGGCCACATAGATGCGTCCTCCTTCGCTGATACCCTTTTGCTGCATATAGTTGTGCAGGTCGTTGATGGCATCCTGCAAGTTGTTCTTGGCAGTGGCCCAGCTCAGTCCATCACCGGCATAGGTTCCTGTGATGGTGACATAACGCACTAACTGGGCATGCGCAGCCTGCACGAAGAGGCTGAGCAAAAAGAACAGGAAAGGAATATGGAGTTTACGGTAGCACATAATCAGTTTTGTTTGGTGTTTTCAGGAGAGTTTATAGAAGGCTAAAGATTTCTAAAGATAACTATAGGAAACTATTGATATCTATCAATAACTATAGAAAACTATCTCAATCTTAAGTTGTTGTTTATCTGCGTTTTGACATTCACTCCCACTGCAATCCAGGAGGTAAACACCCGGTGGGGTGTAAACGCCTGATTGAATGAGAACTTCTGCCCGTAGTATTTCCCGGCTTCGGGCGTGGAGGTTTCATCCTCGATGGGTACCCCATTGACCCCCAAGCGCACGTCGAAAGGGTAATAAGTCATGCCGCCCTGCCGCAGATAATGTTGCGGCACATACATCACGCGGCGGCCTTGCCAGTAAGTGGAAGGGTCAAGGTTACCCTCTGCCGTGCTGGTCTTGAGGATGGAACGGCACTGTGTGCCGGAGTAGGTAGTGTTGGCACCGTCCTTCACGTTCTCCGTGGGGCGGAAAAGGTAGCAGGGCTTTTGCGGCAGGTTGCACACCTCGAAGAAGGTCAGCGCGTTGTCCTTGCGCCGCGCAGGGGCCACTTCCCATTTCACGTCAAGGCGTGCCGCCACGTGGTAGAGCACGATGTCGACATGGGACACCTTCTCTGCAGCATCAAGAATGGTACCGTAATAGAGCTTGTCCGTACCGTTCTCTTTATCGTCCAAGGGAAGTCCCACAAGTCTTCCCAAATCAGTATCGTATTTGTAGACCAAGTTGTAAGGCGTGGAGTAAAGGTTTTTCATGTATTCATTCTGTGCTTCGGCTGTGCCTGAGGGCACGCTGTACGTTATGCTGCTCAGTGCGTCGAAAGTGGCGGGTGTGGTAGCGGAGAAACTCAAGTCCTTAATTTCTGCGGAAGAAACTGCCGCCAGCACGCGCCCCGACATCATGTCGATCGGCATAAAGAGATTGATGTCGCCGGTGTAGTGGTAAATTTCGGGTGTGGTGGTGTCCTGCTTCCATTTTTCGGGGTCCAGATCTATGTGTCCGTCAGTGCCTTGGTAGATAAGTTTGGCTGTGCCCTGCTCTTTCAGTTGGGAGTAAGTCAACACATAGATATAGGCGTGGGAGGGCAGCGCGAACTTCTCCGCCGTGCCGGGGTCGGCCGGTGCCCGCTGCATGGAAGGCGAGCCAGTCATCACGCTGAGGCGCACCGGCACCTGGATGGTATCTGCCGCTTCGTCCTCGCTGTGGCAGGCGGCCAATAGCATTACCGCCAAGAAAAGGGCGCAGAGTTTCATATACGATAGGAGATTAGTTTGTTGTGTCATAGAGATAAAGAAGGCTCCGCTTTGAGGTTCTTTAATAGAGAAGAAAATACGATGGTGCTGCTACACCCTCCGAGGCGCAGACCTACAGTTCCGGCTCGTAAGTGCCGCCCTGCTTCCAGTCCAGTTCTACGCTGGCTCCCACCTCGGCATCCACCGGAGTCAGGCCGCCGTTGGGCAACATATAGGCTTTGATAATGCGGAGTTGGCCGGCCTTTAGGGGCGTGGGAATGGAGAGGGTCGTTTCCGTAATGCTACCGTCGGGCATGGTAACGTATGCCTTGATGCGCCACAGTGTGGTTTCCGTCACGTCGCGTCCCGAAGGCTCCACTTCAGCCGGCGATGCGGGCGAAGGGAAGCTCATACCGTAATTGCAGAGCAGTTGACCGTCTGTATCAAGCCGATGAGTACGCACCACGGGAGAGTCCTTATATATATAGGTACTGTCGTTCACCGTGAAGCCAGTGGCAAGGTCTTGGAGAAACACCTGCATATCCTGGTGAGCCACTCCTTTCTGGTCCACCACAAGTGCGGCGGCACAGTTTTGCATATAGAGCGACACATGGAACACCTGGTCCTTGTCGCCCAACACCTGCATATTGCGCCGTGCGGAGAAGAGGCCGTAGGTATGCGAAGGCACGGTGTCGCCGGCTTCCTGCACCATGTTAAAAAGTGATGCGTGCGAATTGGCCTGCATGTTCACCGTCGCCTCGCCGCTCACGTTAGCCACAGACAGGTGTCGATAGTCCTCTGCCGGCAGGTAGATGGTATAGCTGGCTGAGGAGCCGCCGATGTAGTGATACTCGTTGTGGCGCAGTTCCTGCGGAGGGTCAAGGGTATAGAAATTGAGGTCCACATCGTTTGCATATTTTGCGAAGAAACCGGAAAGAGCCTGCAGTAACTTCTCGCCCACCTCCACTTCGGCTTCGGAAGTCAGTTCGGTAGTAATCTCCGTTTGAACATTGGTGGTAAGCATCACCTGATATTCCAGTCCGTAATTAACGCCACAGTCCGACAAGTCTTCGTTGATACACGAAGCGAAAGTCAGACACAAAGCAGCAAGCAGATAAGCGGATATGCGGTGCATAAAGTGATAGGTATTGGTTTGTAAGGAACAGCCCATGCGCATTGTCTTATCAGCGAAATGCCGAACAATCCAAAACGTATCGGCCACCGGCTTCCATTCCTATGTTACGCCGGTCAATTTTGTAGTGAACTGCCGGCCGTCCCCGGCCGGCAGCCCTGTGGTGACACTCTCCCGCCGCGCTGCCGTGGCCCGCTTGCGGGGGAGTGGAGAGATGCGAAAGATTTAGTTGTCGCCGCCAATGTTTACTTCAAAGTTCATACCTGCTTGCCAGTTCAGGTCAACCGACAGGCCAAATTCCAATTGGGGAGCTCTCAGGTCAGGCACGACATTGTAGGCATTTGCCAATGAGTTGATGGTCAGTTTCACAGTCGTGAAGTAGTCCTGCTTGAAGATTCGGTCAAGGTTAGATGTTGTTCCTTCAGGCTGTGCGTCATTGGCAACCTGCAAGGTGGCAATCAGATAGAATTTAGTGCCAGTAGGGATGATGCAGTTGTTGACACCATAGAAGGGGGCACCATTGTTCTTCATTTCAACGGCGATTACCACATCTGTTGTACCCGTGCTCGGAGATTCCAGTACCAAGGTGTGGTTTTCGTCGGTATAGCCAGTCTTCGTTACATAGGTAGGATCCGAACTTTTGAATACAGGATCATAAATAGTATAGGCTTCCGAACCGGTCTTTTCAAACTTGTAGTCCACTGAGTTCTGGTTACCTACAAGTACACCGGTAACTTCGAAGGTGTTTGTACCAACGGTTACTTCGTAGTTTTTCTTGTCTTTAATGTCACCATTATTGAAACGGATAGAAGTTCTCAGATCAGCAACGGCGTACTGAACTTGTTTTTCCAGAATGACTGAACGGGTTGAAGGAGTAATGGTCTTGCCATCGGTGAAGTTACCTGCTACAGCACCCCAATTAGCTTCAGTGGCATTCGTCTTGGTGCTTTCGTCAGGAAGATTGAAGTAGGTTGTGTTCTTGGTCTTGGCATCGCAGTCTGCACGGTAGTACAGCGAAGCGGGGAAAGTATACTTCTCAACCGGTGCAGCCTGAGCACCGCCAATGTTAGCATTTTTCACCTCGAAACCGACAGCAGGATTGTATCTTACTGCAACAGCACCAGCGGGCAAACCGTAGTTGGTGGGCCATTTGGGGTCGTTAACCCATTGCAGTTTGTCGGAATCGTAGGTGAAAATGTTACCTGATTCGTTCTTCAGAATGTTATCAGCTAAGGTGTGGTATGCTGTACCGCTCATGCCTTTCAAAGACTTGTAGGTTATCTCAACCCATGCCCTTACAGATTCAGAAGAACCAGCCAAATCGTAGTAGTCCGATCCATTCAAACCTTCAAAGTTTTCGAGAAGAACTTTAACAGAAGGGTCGTTTGTAGCAGAGGCTTTCAATACTCGAATTACATTGTTCAGGGCAGCCAAGGTCGCATCCCTTTTTTTGTTATACTCAGTATCATCCGAAAACTTTTCTTCCTTGATGGTTTTCAAGTCAAAATTCAAAGTAGAAACATCATTGCCGGCAGAACCATGTGTAGCCTTGATGCGGCCCTCAGTGCTACCTTTCGATTCTGCATAGAAAAGGAAATGATCCGTACCCATGTTGAACGACTGGTTGTTGTAGATCTTTCCATTCAGACTACGTCCTGAATTTTGGTAGTTGAAGGCAACGAAATCAGCCAAATCGCTGGGTTCCTGAACGATGTTGGTCGCGCTGCTCAGCGTACTGCTTCCCAGTGCAAAGGGATAGAGTTTAATGTTTTGCATTCCATCAAATACCCCATCTTCCTGTGCTTGGTTATCAGTCATTCTGCTACCCTTATTGGCCTTTTGCGTGACCGCAATAGAAAACTGCGTCTTAACGCTCGAACCATCGTAGGAAGGGTTCACGTCTGCCACCTCGTCGTCAGAAGAACAAGCGGCAAAGCCCATGGTACCGGCCAGCAGCAATGCACTGAATCCGGTAAATTGATTAAAATACTTCATAACTTTAAAAGTTTTGAGTGAATAAATAAAAGATAATTGTTTCTAAAGTGATTTGTTGGATAGAGAGCTATAGCAAGCTATAGAGAGCTATTGCCCCGGCGGCCACCTACCAGGCTGCTTCGCGTGCCGTGGCGATAGCCTCCATCTGCCGGAGGTTCTCGATGGCCTGCGCATTGCCCTGTGATGCGGCGCGGCGGATGAAGTCCATGCCTTCGGCCTCCTGTCCCGTCAGGTAGAGCGCGGTACCGAGCGCGTTCCACGAACGCGGGTCGGCCTGCACCGTGCGGAGTTGAGCCAGGGCTTCGTCCGCCTTGTCCTGCCGCAGCAGTTCCGAAGCGGCATTGATGGTAGCGGCGGCGGTGTCGGGTACATAGTCGTAGTAGATGCGCAGGTAACCTGAGTTACGTTGGTCTTGCAGGATGTGCTCTTTCACGTAAGCCCAGGGCTTACCGCCTTGGTAACGCTTCATCAGTCGTTCCCGCTCGTTGGCATCCGCCGTGTGGTCAATGATGTCGAGCAGTCCCTCCTTACCTTCAAAGTCGGAATCGTTGATCTGGTCGCGCAGCTCGCTCCAACCTTCACAACCGTTGCATATCTCGTAGAGGGCGTTAGATGAAGGCACGCGCTCCTGCACATAAGTGCGCAGGGCGATGGCACGGTTTTCGGCCAACCAGCAGTTGTGTTTGATGCTGCCCTCCACGGATGCCAGACCGATAATCTGGATGAGTTTCACGGTCGAGGTGGTGTCGGCCATGATTTGGCGCGTGATGCTCACGATGGTGTCGAGCGTAGGACCATTGGAACGGAAGTCGTGGAGCAGCGTGGTCTTGTCGAGGGGGAAGTTGACAAAGAGCATATCGCCCTCCTTGCGGAGGATGCGCGTTTCGTCATAAGGGCGGTATTTCGAGATGTGTTGCAGCACGGGGTTGGTGCGTTGCAGCTCGCCCGCCTTGCCCGTGTTGTCCTCCACGGGGAGAATGGCGGGTACAAAGGGCGGAATATATGCCAAGCAGCCCAGCCGGTCTGTGGGCAATGCCTCCACGCGGCAACAGCCCTCTCTTTCAGCCTCCACCTCCACGCACAACCGGCCTTCATGGAGCCAGGGGGCTTCGCTGAGGGTGATGAGGCGTTCGTACCACAGCGTGTCGCCCACGGAGGGTTCGGGACAGGCCGGCCCGACCTGCTCGCCGTAGTAACGGTGGCGCTCCACGCGGCGACGGTTGCGTTTGCCACGGAAAATGACGGGAGAGAGTCGCAGCGTGTCGCCCTGCTGGTCGAACAGCAAGGGGGTGTACACCACAGCATAGTCGCTTCCCGCCAAGGTGTCGGCCGCCGTGAGAGCGAAGCGCAAGCGCAGCGACTCACTGTCCACCCATTCGTGGCTGAGAACGCGAAAGTCTGCCCCACTCTTTTGTGCTTCGGCGGGCAATGTGCCGAGACAGAAGAGCCATGCTACGAGCACTGACACAATATGTTGAATCTTCATTTTCATATCGTAGGAATTACAGGATTGGAGCGGAACAAGTTGATGGCAAAACCGATATGCCCACCTGCCGCCACTGAGTTATTTTTTACGTCCCGGATAGTAAACGATGGACACGGCGAGTTTGGTTGGCATGAACAGGTGTTTCGTTTCCGTGCCATAGAACGTGCCGCAATGTTCGCAGTCGTATTTCTTATAATGCGTAATGCCGTAGCCCACGCCCACAGAGGCTTCCACGCTCCAGCGGTTGTCTATCATCCAGCTGTAACCGTAGGCCACGCCGATGCCGCCCAGGTCGCCTTGGTATCGGTGATTTTTCAGTCCGCTCCACAGGCCGAAGGGCAATTTCACGTTGCCTGCGTTGTAGTGGGTATAGAGCAGGTGTGCGCCGAAGAAGTGGCCGGCAAAGGGTTCGCAGAGCCAGTAACGCATTTCGGGCTGCACCAGCACATGTCGCCACTTGCGGTTTTTAGAGGAGTTGATGTCCCACACATTCAGGCCGGCCACGAGCTGCCCCGTCCACTTCTCACCCAGCTTCATCTCGAAACCGAGGTTGGGCGAGGTGGTGGCATCGTAGAGCAGATTGGTTTTCACCGCCATCTGCTGGCCGTGTGCCACGAAGCAACTCATCCAGAAAAGGATACACAGCAGGCCGTATTTACTTATCACGTTCATGAGCGTGCAATTAGAAAAGTTTGCTTTTATAAGTTTAAACACCGATTAGGGTGCGTATAAGTTGGGAATACGATTATTCTTTTCAAGGACTATTCTGTATATATATAGTTGTCAATCCATAGAAGTGTCAGAGGATTGTTAGTTTCTGTACATTTAGCTATATAAGAAAGCCGGAATTTCTGTTTTCGTGTCGCAAAGTTAGGGTTTACTTTTGAATTTTCTTTGTTATTCGTACAAAAATAGTGTTTACACTTGCTTATCGGGGGGGGGTAAATTTTAGATTTTTAATACATTGTATATGATTTAGTATACAAATGTAACAAATCTGGACATAGAATTCATGAATTAAAAAGGTCGCTTTGTACGAAGAAGGCATGTCAGGCTAAAATTATCAAACCTTTAATCAAGGATTGGAAAGTACGTATTGCATGGGCGGGCAATGTGGAATTTTTGACTACATAATGCCAATACTTCACGACGAACAGAACATTTTTGTCGGCGAACATCCGGAGAAAGTCGTCATATTGAAATTACAAGTCACCGAGTTGGATGAACAAGTCGGCGAGTCGGCAAATCTAATCGGCGAGTTGTTAATTCTAATCGGCGAGTTGGGATGTTGGGTCGAAAAGGAACGATGAAAATGCAGGGAACTACAGGTATCCGCCTGGCGAGTTACGGCAACAGCACCGGCAAACCAACCATTTGTCAGTTACCCTGCCGAAAAACAACAGTTCGAATTTACGAATTGAACGTTTAAAAACGTGATATTTTCCTATATATACGTCTTTTTACCCGAAACATATCGTTCAAAGTTTCATACCGTTTCATTTTCCTATGATTTTGAACAGAAAACTAATGAACGATAACAAACAACAGTCAGTCATCCTTCATTCATCCGCCTGTCTTACCGCCACGTAGCAGAAAATTGTGAATTTGACACGTTTGTATATGATTTAGTATACAAAATTCACAGTATAATAAGTATGAAAATTGTAAATTTAAATTGTTTTGACTGCAAAAAAGGTGAAGAAGACCGTTTGAAACGCAACTCATCGGTTCTCAAAGCCCCAAAATGGGCGATTGGAAAGGTAGAAAAAAGCACAATTATACGGAACATCCGCAGAAAATAGTACCTTTGCCGTGGGATGCCACCGGGAGAACAATACTCACCCCCGTGGGAATTACCGACCCGAAGAAGACCACCGCCGGACCGGCAAGCCAGTCGAACGCATCCTGCCCCTTCCCCCAAACGGCCGTTTATTCTCCCAAGATCACCTATCACTTCATGTAACATCACTGACAATACACATACACTATGAACCCTCAAACAAACAACTACATGGAAAAACAGAAACATCTGCTCATGCACCTCATACTCTCCGCCATCTGTCTGCTCACGCTGACAGGCTGTGAAGAAGACTGGTGGGACGCTCGCCACACCGACGTGTTCGGCGACTGGCGCATCGTGGAAGTAACGGGCAGCTACAACTGCAACTACCGCCCCGGCGACTATTGGACCTTCTACACCAACGGTGGGTTTATGGCACAAGGCTATGATGGCCTTTATGAAAGTGGAAGTTGGGACAGAAGGGGGCGCGAGCTATACATTTACTTTAACTCGTACAACCCGGAGATAGTGGCCTACGTACGAAGCATTGATGACGACTACATGGTGCTCGATGTAGACGACTACACCTACCAAAGCAGCTACACCCTCCGACTGGTCAGACAATCGTATTACAGTCAGCATAAATAAAAGCACAACCGCATGAAACTGCTGACGAAAGAAGAGATATTAGCGAAGATTGACGACGAGGTGTTCGCCAAGATTACGGAAACAGCCGACGAGAAGGGCTGCGAATGTTACTTGGTGGGCGGCTACGTGCGCGACCTGTTTCTCGAACGGCCCACGAACGACATCGATGTGGTGGTGGTGGGCAGCGGCATCGAGATGGCCGAAGCCTTGGCGCATAAGCTGGGACGCGGAGCCCACTTAGCCGTGTTCCGCAATTTTGGCACGGCACAGGTGAAATGGCGAGGCCGCGAGGTGGAGTTTGTGGGCGCACGCAAGGAAAGCTACACCCACGACTCGCGAAAGCCCATCGTTGAAAACGGTACGCTGGAAGACGACCAGAACCGCCGCGACTTTACCATCAATGCCATGGCCGTGTGTCTGAACAGCCAGCGGCGCGGCCAACTCATTGACCCCTTCGACGGGCTGCTCGACCTGCGCGACGGCATCATCGCCACCCCACTCGACCCGGACGTGACCTTCAGCGACGACCCGCTGCGCATGATGCGCTGCGTACGCTTTGCCACACAGCTACGCTTCGTCATCGAGGAGGAAACCTTCGACGCGCTGGAGCGCAACAAGGAGCGCATCCGCATCATCAGTGCGGAGCGCATCATCGAGGAGCTGAACAAAATCATGAAAACGTCCACGCCGTCGCGCGGCTTCGTAGAGCTGCACCGGTGCGGACTGTTGGCCATCATCCTGCCCGAACTGGCAGCATTGGACTGCGTGGAAACGCGCAATGGTCGCTCGCACAAGAACAATTTCTACCACACGTTGGAGGTGCTCGACACCGTGGCCTCCCAGAGCGACAACCTGTACCTGCGCTGGGCGGCACTGCTCCACGACATTGGCAAACCGCGCAGCAAACGGTGGGAACCGACCGTGGGATGGACGTTCCACAACCACAACTACCTGGGCGAAAAAATGATTGCTCCGCTCTTCCGCCGGCTGAAACTGCCCATGGACGACAGGATGAAGTATGTGGCGAAACTCGTGGGGCTTCACATGAGGCCTATCGCCATTGCGGACGACATTGTGACGGACAGTGCGGTCAGAAGGCTGCTTTTCGAGGCCGGCGACGACATTGACGACCTGATGCTCCTCTGCGAAGCAGACATTACGAGCAAGAATGAACAAAGGAAAAAGAACTTCTTGCAAAACTTTAAGACGGTGCGCCAAAAGCTCGTAGACATAGAGGAAAAAGACCGCATCCGCAATTTCCAACCGCCCGTAAACGGCGAGGAAATCATGCACCTGTTCGGTCTGCCCCCCTGCCGCGAAATAGGCTCGCTGAAGTCCGCACTGAAGGATGCCATACTTGACGGGAAAATACCGAACGAACGACAACCGGCCCTCGACTTTATCCTGGCACAGGCCCGGAAGATGGGGCTGGAACTGAAGGAAAAACTCTGAACCATGGAAAAAGAAACAGTAGCTAAGAATAAAGAACGCTTCATCGCGCTCTGCAAAGAACATATCCGCCGCGAAGGGATGGACAAGCTGTTGGCCTATTTGGAAAACAGCGACTTCTTCACCGCACCCAGTTCGGCATCGTTCCACCTCAACGAAGAGGGCGGCCTGTGCCTCCACTCCATCAACGTGTTTGAAACGGCGGTGAAACTTTACCAGCACATCGCGCTGCCGGCCATCCAGAACGGCACCTCACCCTTCACTGAGGAAATACCGATGGAGAGCATCGCCATTGCCTCCCTGCTGCACGATTTGTGCAAGGTGAAGTTTTACCACCCCACGGAGCGGTGGAAAAAGGACGAAAGCGGACGGTGGGTTTCGTACCCCGGCTATGAGCTGAAGGACGAATTTCCTTTTGGCCACGGCGAAAAGTCGTGCCTGATGATCAGCTGGTATATGCGGCTGAAGCCGGAGGAGATGCTGGCCATCCGCTGGCACATGGGGATGTTCGACATGGCGGAAAACGGGACGAGCCAACGCTACGCCTACTACGCCGCAACGGACAAATGCGCACTGGTGAACATCATCCAGGCGGCGGACATGTTGGCTTCAAAGCTGATGGAGAAGACCACGACTTATTGACGTGACGGACGCACTGGAGGCAGGCGATACGGAGAAGTTCCGCAAATACATGACGGCCTTGCTCTCGTCCGTGAGTTACCGCTTCCAACGGAAAGACGACCCGATGGAGTGTGAACGCTACTTCCATTATTCTTTCTATCTCATCCTCCTGATGCTGGGTTTCTACAGCACGTGTGCCGAGAAGGAAACGAGCGAGGGTCGGATTAATTGCGTGGTGGAATGTCCCGACTATGTGTATATCATGGAGTTCAAACTCAACGGTGCGGCCGAGGAGGCGGTGCGGCAAATCAAGGAGAAAGGTTATGGCCTGCCCTATGCCGCTGACAAACGGCGCATCCCGGCATCAGGAATTAACTTTTCGTCAGAAAAAGGTACGATTGACGGCTTTCTCTGTGTGGAGATGAACGACGAGAAACGGTAATATTTTCACAACATTGGGTCTTGGGAACGCACTATTCCGTCCTTCATTCGGAAAAATGGACGAAAAAAGTGTGCAAATCGGCCTAACGTTAAATATTGTTTTTATATTTGCAGAAGATAGGCTGCGGCTCGGCAATTTAAGCAAGCTTATTGCGCTCGCCTTGCACTATTTTTGCAGAAAATTGAGAGGTTTGGGGCTGACTTTCGGGGCAAGGAGCGACAACGCCTGCCAACCGCCCCACAGAATAGTTGACTATTTCACACTTTCCGACCTTACATCTAACACAGCCTTGTTAGCTCATTCCACTTGCACAACTAATAACCTAATACATATCATTATGAAAAGAATTCTCTTACTCTGGGTTTGGCTTCTGTCCGCCGGATGCTGTTTCATGACGCTCCACGCCACGGGAACCACCAACCCGCAAGCCGTAACCGCCCTGCTGAACCGCATTGGCGGCGACGGAACTGCCTCACGCTTCGTCACCATCGTGGACGACGCGCTCAGCACGAACGGCAAAGACATCTTCGTCATCACCTCGCAAAACGGGAAGCCCTGCATCAAGGGTAACTGCATCCTTGCCGTGACGACAGGTATCAACTGGTATCTCAACCACTACGCCCACGTCAACCTGACATGGAACCAGCTGACGGCCGATCTCTCGGCTGTGGACTTCCCCGTGCCCTCGGGCGAAGAGACCCACACCTGTTCGGCAGACTTGCGCTACTATCTCAACTACTGTACCTACTCCTACTCCTGCGCCCTGTGGACCACGGAACGCTGGCTGCAAGAGATTGACTGGATGGCATTACACGGCATCAATATGCCTTTGATGCTGGTTGGTCTCGATGCGGTTTGGTATGACCTTTATACTGAAGAATATGGCTACACCGCCGCCGAAGTGAGCAAACACGTGGCCGGCCCTGCATTCCAAGGATGGTGGGGCATGATTAACTTGGAAGGCCACGGAGGTCCCAACCCCAAGTGGTGGTATGAACGCTCACGTGCCTTGTGCCAAACAATGCTGGCACGTATGCGCAGTTTCGGCATGACCCCTGTGCTGCCCGCCTTCTCTGGAGCTGTTCCCCGCGACTTCGGTACAAAAGGCGGTGCGACAGAAGTCAATTCCAGTGGTTATTGGCAAGGAATTGAAGCTCCCGGTCTCATCGGTCACAAGAGCAACAAGTGGGACGAGGTTTCCAAGAAATATTATGAACACTTGAAGAATGTGATGGGCACTTCCAAGTACTATTCCATGGACGTGAACCATGAAGGCGGCACCTATTTAGACAAGGATAAAACCCCCAACTCCTTCGCTGACCAATCCGGTTTCATCAAGGCTCTCTCCAATACCCTCTCCTCCAACGTCAGCGATGACGCAGTATGGGTGGTTCAGGCTTGGGGACACAACCCCAGCAGCACCCTGCTCAACAACGTAGCCCAGGGCAAGCTCATGGTGCTCGACCTCTTCGGCGAGAACGACCCGCGCGGCAAGAACGGAAGCTTCGGCAACCACAACTTCATCTACTGCATGCTCCACAACTTCGGCGGTCGCATCGGTCTGCACGGACGTTTCGACCAGACGATGGACAATTATTATGCTTCGCTTACCGCCAAGCCCGGACAGTGCAAGGGTATCGGTGCCACACCCGAAGGTATCGAAACGAACCCCATGCTCTATGATATGCTCTACGAACTGCCTTGGATGGACAAACCTTCCAATAAGTTTGACTGGGTGAAGGACTATACTACCGCACGTTATGGTCAGGTAAACACCCAGGCGCAGAACGCTTACGACAAACTGTACCACTCGGTATATAACTGCACCACAGGCCAGCAAGGCACATCCGAACCCATTGTCTGTGCGCAGCCCAGCCTTACAGCCACCAAGGTGTCGGCATGGAGTACGGCGGTGATTTCACATAACACGGACTTTGTGATTGAAGCTGCCGACGATCTGCTCAGCCAAGTGGAAGCTCTGTCAGGCAACAACTACAATTACGACCTGCTCGATGTAACCCGTCAGGCATTGACTGACTATGCCACGACTTTGCTCCAGCAACTCAATTCCGACTGGAACAAAGGCGGAAAGGACAATGCTGACTTTGCCGCACGTTCGCAGCACTATCTCAACCTCATCGAGGGCATTGACAAACTGCTCAACACCCACCAGAGCTATCGCTACGGTAACTGGGGCGAAATGGCACGGGCCATAGCCTCCGAACCTGCCGCCGTGGCAGGCGGTGCTACCTCTGCCGATGCCGACTGGTTGGAACACGACAACCTCCGACTGCAAATCACAAGCTGGGACACGAAAAACAACTGGTCGCTTTTCGACTACTCTAACCGCGAGTGGGGAGGCATGTTGAAGGACTACTATATGCGTCGCTGGGAACTCTACTTTGACCACCTGCTTAATGGCTCTGCCCTGCCTTCTTCCTGGTATGAATGGGGAAAAGGCTGGCAAAAGGACACCAACCACACCTATCAATACACCGCAGCCCCCGAAGGCAACACAAAGACCATTGCCAAAGAACTGTTCAACACCTACTTCTGGTCGCTCACCGACACGAAGGGGCACAAGAGCTATGTGCGCCGCCACGTGGAGCAGACGCTGAAGAATGATGTGTATGCCACACAGGGCTATCGCGGCGAAAACTACACCGCCCCCCTGCCCAACGGCGCCACCCTCTCTTCGCTGAGCATAGACCTCAACAACGACGGTGCCTACGGTGATGGCGAGACCTTCACCGAAGCCACTGTTGCCATCCCTGCCGGAGCTGCCGCAGGTCTGGTCAAAGCACGCCTCGTCTTGGACGACCAAACCGTGCTGAACTATCAGCTCGCACTGGCTGACAACATCACCAAAGCCCGCACCGTCAGCGTCAGCATCGCTGCAGGATGCGAAAACATGGGATCGGTCAGCATCGACGACCACGACGGCACAAGCGTGACCACCACCGACTATCTCACCCTCCGCGCCAACGCCTATTCGGGCTATGACTTCCTGAAATGGAACGTGGACATCAACGGCACGATGAGCGAGAGCACCGACAACCCCTACCACTACTACGGCAAGGACGCCGCCACCCTCACTGCCCACTTCGTGCAGAGCATCTGGGGCGTGCCCGGCGAGGACTGGACCGACAGCGACGCCATCCGCAACAACCAATACGTCACTTCCATCTCCTACACCCAGGACGGCAACACAACCGAGATCTACACCGCGTCGGCAGTGCCAACCACTCTCTTCAACACCGCCCCGACCCTCGTGCAGGTGGCAAAGGGCAGCTGCTTCAAGGTGAACCTCTCTGACGCAGGCAACATGAGCTATTGCAACCTCTCCGCCTACATCGACCTCAACGGCGACGGCGACTTCGACGATGAAGGTGAACTTGTCACCGTACGCGGCAACAAGAACAGCCAATTCAGCGGCATCTGCAACGACCCCATCACCGTGCTCCTCCCCTACGACATGCCGACCGGCATCACCCACCTGCGTCTGCGCTTCGACGGTGCCTGGAAGAGCGGCTACGACAGCGAGACCGGCGCCTTCCCCGCCAAGAACACGCTCAACCGCATGTGCTACGAAGTGCTCGTCAACGTGCTCGACAAAGCCAACCACGCCACCCACATTGTCATCAAGAGTGAAGACGAGAACAAGGGAACAGTGCGCAACATTACGGGCGTTTCCGGTGTAGACATCAATGTGCCTGTTGGTACGCAAATCTGTATGGAAGCCGAGCCCAAGAATAGTTACAAATTCAAGCATTGGGAAGACAAGTATGGACGTGTAGCTTCTACAGACGCCAGCTTCTATTATTATCCTGCTGAAAGCGGAGAATTTACCGCACGCTTTGAATCGACAGCAACGCTTACCTACAACGACTGGAAATTTGCATACGAGGAGATTGACGACAAGGTATATATCATCCGAGTGGACCAATCTGGTAGTGGCGCACTGGACATGACGCAGGCTAATAGCGTTGGAAAGGAGTTGATGGGCATTGCCCCGACCACGTTTCAAGGCAACGCGTCGCTGACCTCCCTCATCCTGCCTGCTTCCTGCATAGCTCTCGACAGCTATCTGAATACTTCCTATATGGGTGCTGGCACTGAGAATGCCACCATCACTCCCGATGTCACCATTCCCGGCAAATCGCCTTGGCAGCTCACGCTTTGTGGCACAACGGATGGTGCTTCATCCTATAACGATTGGGGTTCTGGCCTGTTGGCTACAGGAACAAACGCGTTGGCCGATTACTACACAGGCGGTTTTCAGCTCTATTGGGCTAAAAACGGTACGCTGACAGCTAAGGTAAATGGACCTACGGCGACCGGTTTTTCCACCACAGCCACCAGCAAGTTCAAGATTGTTATCGTTCATGACGGTCAGGGTAAAGTGACGATGTCGCTCTATGCGGATAACAAGGACGTTGAAACCAAGACCTTCACGGGGGTCACCTTCAACGACATCACAACCTTCTCACATTCCATTCCCGCAGGAATCAATGTCACCAGCCTCTTCATCAGTGACCCCACGCTCCACAACAAACCCTTCAGCGGCTGTTCGGCTGTAGAAAAGTATGCTGTGGCAGAAGGTAACGAGTGGTTTCAGGCTGTCGACGGCAACCTGTGCAGCAAAAGCAGCGGTGACCTCTTGGCCTATGCCGAAGGCAAACTGTACCAACGTGCCTACACGCTGAAGAATGCTTCCGATAAACAGTACGTCATAACCAATCCGCCGGCTGATGCCAACGGTGCAATCCAAGCCACAGACTACAACAATGCCGAGCGCGTAGTTTCCACCGCAGCATCTCCTCTCACCCCTGCCGCCTTGGTACGTTTCGCCAAAGTATCGGGCAAGAATGAGATTTTCCACCTCAACTCCGGCGGCTACTACGGCGGCAAGTCCGGCAGTGGCGGCAACGGTCAGCAGATTGAGGTATTGGCACTGGCCCAATGGGCAGGCGACTATACCCTGACCAAGCGCAGCGAGTTTGGCAACGACCTTGTGGCCGACGTGTCGCTCAAGTGCAATGACTTCTACCTGGCTTCCTCTAAGAATAAGTTCATCCTCTCCAACACCGAACCGTCTGACGGCAACGCCTCCGTATGGCAGTTGGCCGAAGCCACCTCGCTGCCCATCACCGTCAGCGACGCGCTCTGGACCGCCACCTGTCTGCCCGTAGATGTCGTAGTGCCCGCCACGGACGAGTGCAAAGTGTACATTGCCGAAACGCTGAAGGAAGGCAACTACCTCAGCCTCACGCAAGTGCCCGCCGGTACCTTGCTCAAAGCAGGCGAAGGCGTGGTCATCAATACCTCTGAGGCCAAGACCATCAAACTGGACATTTCCTACACCGGCGAAGCTGTGCAACTGACGAGCAACCTGCTCAACGGTGCCACCGCCCGTCGCACCGGACTCACCGCCGAAACATTCTACGGCTTGGGTAACAAAGACGGCGTAGGCTTCTACCTTTCCGCCGGCACGCAGGTACCTGCCAACAAGGCATATCTTCTCGCTTCTAAAGTAGGCAGCAAAGGTGCCTCTGCCCTGCTCTTCGACTTCTCGCAGCAAACGGGCATCAGTCTTCCCGAAGCCAACGCTGAAGAAGACGACATTTTCTACAACCTGCGCGGACAACGTGTGCTCTACCCCACGACGGGCGTTTACGTGACCGGATCAGGCAAAAAAGTACTCATCAAATAGCAACTACCCTATGAAAAAATACTATTTAACCCCGCAGATTACCCAAATCGCTTTATCCTCAGAAAGCCATCTGCTCGAAGGAAGCATGCGACTCAAAGACAGCAGTTACGAGTTCAACAAAGACAACTCTTCTTCCGATTGGTTGGGAAACAAAAAGGAGAACAGCAACGACGTTTGGGAGCACATGGATGAATAAGCCTTATATCTGGCGAAACATCCGTTCATCAATGGCAGTGGGGTATCTGTTAGCAACGGATGCCCCACTGTCAATTTTCCCGAATCTTGCAGATGCGACAACCGTTCAAAGCTGAAGCAGGTTCATGACAACGTTTCGGGAGTTGAATGACACCTGCTACAAGCATACGGAGTGAATGGCAACATACAACCCCAATGTTTCACCCTCTACTATACGCTTTTTTATCCTCGAAAAAAGCATTCACCCCTTCACATGAAGGTTCTTTACACCTGGTTTTCAGGTGTTTTAGGTGTGAAGGCTTTGATTTTCAAGTATTCACGCCAAAAAGGAGCAAATTCGTTGTTTTCCATTGATTCTCAACGCTTTTCCGCTGTGAAGGCTTGCCATTCCAACCTTTCACAAGCATTCACCGCCCGTGTGAAGGCTTGAAAATCAAAACCTTCACAGTTAAAACCGATGAATATCAGCAGAAAACGCACACCGTGTGAAGGGGTGAATACTTATTTCGGGAAATAAAAACCGTATATACGCGCGCGCGAAAAGGGGACTTTTCAAACACATAACGGCATTTTCAGCATGGAAAAATGCGGAGGTGATGAGGGATAAGGTGAGGAGGTGATGAAGTTACTCAGTGCGGAAATATCTCTGCCATTAACAGACTATCCAGAAGGTAGAAGCAGCATGCTTTTTCCGCTTCGCCTGCCCAACCGGACACAGCGTGGAGTTCTCTGCACAAGTCGCCATCTATTTCTCACAACTCGGCGAGTAGGAAAAACAAGTCCTGGACTTGGTAAAGGCATTGCATAAGTAGGTGTTAGAATGAGATTATATCTATATGATTAGTCAGACATGAGCTTCTGCCAACCCGATTCTCTCCATCGGGTTCCTCCTGCGGACAATCCACCTTCACACGAACCTATTTCATACGCTTTCAAATTTCATCATACACTAACCATGTTATTATCAAAAAAACAATTTGGCACGCTGCTCTTGGTTTTTTGCACGTTCTGCCTTGCGACAAACAGGACGGAAGCAACCTCCCTATGCACTACAGCAGATACCATCTCGCCAGGGCTCAAATTCCCTACCGACACTCTCCGCTTGCTCTGCATTGGCAACAGCTATAGTCTTGACGGAACCATCTGTCTGCCTCAAATGTTAGAAGATGCCGGTGTGAGTCGCCACAAATATGGTATATACTGCGCCATGTATGCCGGTGCCTCGCTTGAATATTGGTACGACTACTTAGTCAATGACAAAGAAGTGCCCTACGTTTACCACATGGGCGGGACTTTAACCCTCCCGGACACCACGTGGACAGTGAAAACCTTGTTGCACGAGCCATGGGATGTGATTGTGTTGCAGCAATACTCCAACATTTCCGACGAATACGACACCTTTACACCCTACATCGGTACACTCGTTGATGCTATTCGGAAGGAAAGTTCCAATAAAGACATTCTCATTGCCTGGCACATGACGTGGTCGCATAGCCCCGCCTTTTACAGTAAACCTTACTGCGAAGAGGGATGGCAGGACATTGCTGATGCCACAGAACGTTTGTGCGAGGAATACGACATTCCCATTGTCATTCCCGTAGGCACAGCTATACAAAATGCACGTTCCACCTCCATCAACGATGATATGGAGCTCACCCGCGAAGGCACACACATTGCCAACGGTGTTGGGCATTACATCGCCGGCATCACTTGGTTTGAAACCTTCTGCCGACCCGTTTTTGGAGTCTCGTCATTAGACGCTCCGCCCTCCCCAAAAGTCCGGGCCATCAATGCCGACAAAACACCATTTTACGCGATTACAGACGACAACTACACCATTTGTCAACAATGCGCCTACGATGCCCTACGATCACCGTACCGACTAACGAAAAACTCGGAGGATACAGCCACCCAAAATCCTGTCCGGAGCAACCCCATACTCCGCCCAGTGGCTGTTTACGACATGCAGGGCAAACGGCTTCCGGAAGTTCCTGATAAAGGAACCTATATCAAAGGAGGGAAAAAGTACGTGGTTCCGTGAACTACCGCTAAGCTAAAGACTTAGCGGCTTCGGAGATAGTTATTCCTCCTCGTTTTTCCTGCTTCTTCCTGCCATTGCTTTTTAGGACACAAGGTCGGTCATCCACAAGAGGACAGTCCACAGGCTTTACTTTCCCA
>JALEYW010000024.1:0-12608 GCA_022773145.1 Bacteroidales bacterium | reverse complement strand
GCGCAGTTGGCGATTGAGCCTACGGCGCGGAACTCGAAGCGGTTGCCCGTGAAAGCGAAGGGAGAGGTGCGGTTGCGGTCGGTGTTGTCGATCATCAGCTCGGGAATCTGCGGAATGTCGAGCTTCACGCCGTGCTTGCCCTCCATGGCAAAGAGCTCGTCGGTGGTGGAGTGCTCCACGCGGTCGAGCAGTTCGCTCACCTGCTTGCCGAGGAAGGAGGAGATGATGGCGGGAGGCGCTTCGTTAGCGCCGAGGCGGTGGGCATTCGTGGCGCTCATGATGGAAGCCTTCAAGAGGCCGTTGTGGCGATACACGCCCATGAGGGTCTCTACTACGAAGGTGATGAAGCGGAGGGCGTCCTCAGGCGTCTTGCCGGGGGCGTGGAGGATAATGCCTGTATCGGTGGTCAGCGACCAGTTGTTGTGCTTGCCCGAACCGTTGATGCCGGCGAAAGGCTTCTCGTGGAGCAGGCAGCGGAAGCCGTGCTTGCGGGCAATCTTGCGCATGAGCGACATGATGAGCATATTGTGGTCCACGGCAAGGTTACACTCCTCAAAGATGGGAGCCAGCTCGAACTGGTTGGGCGCCACCTCGTTGTGGCGCGTCTTGCAGGGAATACCCAGTTCCAGGGCCTGGATTTCCAAGTCGCGCATAAATTCGGCCACACGTTCGGGTATAGCACCGAAGTAGTGGTCCTCCATCTGCTGGTTCTTGGCGGAGTCGTGTCCCATGAGGGTGCGTCCCGTGAGGAGCAGGTCGGGGCGCGCGGCATAAAGCCCTTCGTCGATGAGGAAGTACTCCTGTTCCCATCCAAGGTTGGCCGTGACGCGAGTCACCTGCGGGTCGAAGTACTGGCAAACGGCAGTGGCGGCCTTGTCGACGGCGGCGAGTGCCTTTTTGAGGGGAGCCTTGTAGTCGAGCGCCTCACCGGTGTAGCTCACGAAGATGGTGGGAATCATGAGCGTGTCGCCGATGATGAAGACGGGCGAAGCGGGGTCCCAGGCCGAGTAGCCGCGTGCCTCGAAGGTGGAGCGGATGCCGCCGTTGGGGAACGACGAAGCGTCAGGTTCCTGCTGCACGAGTTCTTTTCCGGAAAAATCCTCCACCATGCCGCCTTTGAAGTCATGTTCCACGAAAGCATCGTGTTTCTCTGCCGTACCTTCAGTGAGCGGCTGGAACCAGTGCGTGCAGTGCGTAACGCCCATATCCATGGCCCACTGCTTCATGCCTTTGGCCACCTCATTGGCCACGGAGAGGGGCAGTACGGTGCCTTTCTCAATCACCTCGCGGAGCTGCAGGTAGGTTTTCAGGGGCAGGTACTTGAACATTTTCTCTTGGTTGAAGACATACTTGCCAAAATAGTCCGACGGACGTTCTGCAGGCGTTGCCACTTCAACAGGGCGTTTCTTGAACGCTTCTTCCACAACTTTAAAACGAAGGGTACTCATAGGGAAAATATGTTAAGGGTGTATATGTAATTCGGTGTATATATATAATAAGGAGTGCGAACGAACGAGCGCATTGTCAGAAGCCCTGCTTCAGGCGTCGCATAGCCTCTTGGCAATCCTCGCGCCGACCGAATGCAGTCAGGCGGATGTAGCCTTCGCCGGCAGGACCGAAGCCCACGCCGGGGGTGCTCACCAAGTGGCATTCGTGGAGGAGCTTTTCAAAGAACTCCCAGCTGCCCATGCCGTCGGGGGTCTTGAACCAGATGTAGGGAGCATCCACTCCGCCATACACCTGCAGGCCCACGGCAGTCAGTCCCTCGCGCATGAGGCGTGCGTTCTCCATATAGTAGCCGATGGTCTCGCGCACCTGAGCGCGTCCCTCGTCGGTGTAGATGGCGGCGGCAGCGCGCTGCACGATGTAGGCCGTTCCGTTGAACTTGGTGCATTGGCGACGGTTCCACAGCTGGTTGAGCTCCACTTCCTCACCGTTGGCGCTGACCACCTTCAGCTCCTTGGGCACCACGGTGTAGCCGCAGCGCAAGCCGGTGAAGCCCGCCGTTTTGGAGTAGGAATGAAATTCCACCGCACACTGCTTGGCACCGGGTATTTCGTAGATGGAATGCGGGATACCCTCGCGTGTGATGTAAGCCTCGTAGGCAGCATCGTAGAGCAGGATGCTGTGGTTTTTCAGGGCGTAGGCCACCCATTTTTCCAGTTCGGCGCGGCAAAGCGTAGTACCCGTGGGGTTATTCGGGTAGCAAAGATATATCATATCTGTGGGATGGTCGGGCAGTTGGGGCACAAAACCGTTTTCTGCAGTGCAGGGACAATAAGTGATGCGGCTCCATGCACCACCCTGAAACTCCCCGGCGCGGCCTCCCATCACGTTGGAGTCGATGTAGACGGGGTAGATGGGATCGGTGACGCAGATACTGTTGTCCGTGCCCAGGATGTCGCCGAAGTTGCCCGTATCGCTCTTGGCACCATCGTTCACAAAAACCTCGTCGGGGTCAATCTGCACGCCCCGGGGCGCAAAGTCGTTTTCCACGATGGCGCGGCGCAGAAATTCGTAGCCGTGTTCCGGCCCGTAACCTCGGAAGGTTTCGGCGCGTCCCATCTCGTCGGTAGCCTCGTGGAGGGCGCGGATGACGGCGGGAGCCAAGGGACGGGTTACATCGCCTATGCCGAGGCGTATGATCGCCGCTTCGGGGTTTGCCTCCTTGAAGGCGGCCACTTTCTGGGCGATGTCGGCAAAGAGATAATTCTTTTGCAGTTTCAGGAAGTTCTCGTTGATCGTTGCCATATAGCTTTTTTGTGTATTTAAGTTTCAGAGGTTATGAGGGATAAGGTTATGAGGTTATAAGATTACTATTTGAGTGGATGGTATTTAGGCGTTACAGCAGTAACTTTATAACCTCATAACCCGGAAGCGAAGCGACCCTAACCTTGTAACCTTCAACCTCCGGAGCTTCCAGAAGTTGAATTGTGTATTGAAAAACGCAGCCTGCCGCTGGGGCAAACTGCGTTTTTCCGCTTTTATTCTTCGTAAGTGATTTTACCGTCAAACACGTGGGTGGCGGGACCTGTCATCCACACCCTACCGTCGGCTTCGCGCCATTCAATGCAGAGCGCACCGCCGTCCATGACCACCTCGCTCTTGCGCGGGGCGCGACAGGTCAGTGCGGCGGCCACTGCCGTGGCACAGGCACCCGTGCCGCAGGCCATGGTGATGCCGGAACCGCGTTCCCACACGCGCATTCGTACGGTGCCGTCGGGACGCACGGTGGCAAACTCTATGTTGCACCGTTCGGGAAAAATGGGGGCGAACTCCAGCGTGGGACCCACGGTAGCCACGTCCAGACTTTCCACATCGTCGACAAATACCACGAAATGGGGGTTACCCATCGACACGAACGTGCCGGTGTACTCCTTTCCGTCGGTGGCCTTCACCGCCCCTTCGGTCAGACTGCCGTCAGGCGTAGCAAGCTGTGAGGGCACGGCCAACCAGGGACTGTCCATGTCCACCGTCACCTCATCCACGCCGCCCTCGGCGTTGACCTTGAGTTTGAGCACCTTGATGCCCGAGAGCGTAGCGAGGCGGATTTCCGTTTGCTGCGTCAGCCCCTTTTCGTAAAGGTATTTGCCGATACAGCGCGAGGCGTTGCCGCACATACGGGCTTCGGAGCCGTCGTTGTTGAAGATGCGCATGCCGAAGTCAGCATCTTCGGCCGGGGTGATAAGCACCAGTCCGTCGCCGCCGATACCTTTATGGCGGTCGCTCCATGCTTCCGCCCAGTGTTCTGGATTGTCAATAGGGAATTGCAGGGTGTTGACGTAAATATAATCGTTACCTGCTCCGTGCATTTTTGTGAACTCTATGGTCTTGCGCATCATCCAGTTGTTGTTGTGTTGTTCGGAACCACCGGGCTGAAATGCCCGCAGGCTTCCGGCAGGCCAGGCGTATCATTTTTTTAACCTTTCTGCCTCCTACTTGTAATTGGGGGCAAAGATATAACAAAAACCTAATGATTTGCACGCTAACGAAGCATATTTTTTATTTTTGCCCCGGATTATTTACTTTTTGTTGCTTCTATATGCTTACGCTCTACCTTACCCGCCACGGCGAAACCGAGGAAAATGTGGCGAAGATACTCCAAGGCCACCTGCCGGGGCGCCTCACGGCGCGCGGCTTGGAGCAGGCGGCGGCCCTGCGCGATGAGCTGTGCGCGAGCGGCCTGCATTTCGACGTTTTTCTCACCAGCGACTTGCTGCGGGCGCGCCGGACGGCGGACATCGTGGCGGAGGGCGTGGGGCTCACTCCCCTGCCCTGCCCCTTGCTACGCGAACGGGACTGGGGAAGCATGACGGGCCTGCCCGCAGCGACCCTGCGCCACCGCCCACTGGCTGCCGACGCGGAAACGGTGGCGCAGATGATGGACCGCGCCCGCCGCTTCCTTATATATATAAGGTGTCAGTACGACGGACTGTCGGTGCTCGCCATGGCTCACGGGCTTTTCAACCGCTGCATCGCCGCCACGCTGCAAGGGAGCACGCTCCACGACATACCGGCTTGGCAGAACGGCGAGGTGCGCCGACTGACGGTGGAAAGGGAGGCTGAAGGCGGCGCGTGACTACGGCTCCGCACGGCAGGAAGGCCGGAAGGAGCTGCCATGGAATGAAACTTACCCCAACGATTACGTCATCATGTATCAGAAATTTATCATCAACCAAGACGGCGTGCTGAAGTTCGGCCGCGTTTACCTGCATAAGGACTTGTTGCAGCCCGGCGAGCAATGTGTGTTCGGCGGCGGGCTGTGGAAAATCGACGAAGGCCGCCGCGCCATCCTGCTCTACGGGCGCTCTTTCGACTTCGGCCCTCCTTACCTGGAGGACGTGCGCCGCATCGACTGGAGCGGCGTGGGTGGCCGCCCGTTACCCCTGTTCTTCCTTCCCCACTGGCCTTCCGAGGACGTGCTGGAGCCGGTGTACGCACGGCGGTGAACCGGCCACCGCGCCCCGGCGGCGAATTTGCCGTAAACAAAAAAGAGGCTATCAAGAAACTGACACCGCAACAGTATGCTGCTGTACGTTCAGTGACTTGATAACCTCTTTTGCCAAGACAGGACAAGGCGGGAGCAAAGGGGAAAGCCTATGCGGAGGCTACATCATTTCCTTTGCCACGTCCCGGCCTGTCTTCCAACATTATCCAATAAACTAAATCTTCAACCCATCAGAAGTCTATTTCCAGACCGATGCCGAACACATCGTTCGTACGGTGGAAGTTGTCGCGGCCGGCAGTGCTGAGCGAGCCCAGTCCGGTAGAAATTTGCTGGATAGCTCCCAGCTCGCCGCTGATGATGCCCAACTGCTGCTGTGCAATGAGACGATCGGCTTCCGACGTGTTGGGGTTGGCAATGACACCCTGCAACTGCTGTGCACCGGCCTGCAACTGCTGAGCCAGGGGCGTTACCATGCCGCCCATGGTCTGCTTGATGTCGCAGTAGTCGTCCATCTTGCGCTCGTAGTGCTTGTAAATGGTCTTGAAGTAGGCCACGTTGAGGGCCACACGTTCGCGCAGCTTGATGCGGGCGCCCAGACCTACGGAGTTGGAGTTGGTCACGAAACTCATGTCGCTGATGAAGCGGCTGTTGTCGCCCAGTCCGTAGTTGGTGGTTTGCCAACCGGCACTCACGGTAATCCGTTTGCTGAGGTCAACTTCAGCACCAGCCAGCACTTCCCATCCGCCTCCTTCGAGCTTCTCCTCGCGGGCTCCATACTGGGTGGCCTGCTTGTCGAAATAGTAGTGGAAGGCGGCCGACAGACGGACGTTGTCCTTCACGTCGTACTTTGCGCCGAGGGTGAGGATGGCGGGAATGTCGGCAGGGAGCTTCTTGCCGTCGTCGTATTCCTCGAGTCCGCTGGTGTTCTCGCCGGAACGGTTCTTCAGGCGCAGACGGGTCTTGAATTCATACTTGGCAGCCAGGTTGAGTTTGCCGAGCTGGTAGTCCACACCGATGATGGGCGTAAATCCCCAGCCGGTCTGGTCGCAGTTGAGCTCGCGGTCACCGGCCAAAGCGGCGAAGTGGGGCATATTGGCGTTCTCGAAGAACGTGCCAGCAGGCACCAGTCCGGCAGCGGTCTGCACCTGGATGTTGCGCACATAGCCATAGTAGTTACAGTCTGCATAGACCACGCGGCCGCCTGCACTGACGCTCAGGTTGGGAAGCACCTTGTAACCTACACCAAACTGGCCTCCGAAGTAGTACTGGCGACCCTGCATGTACGTGTCCATGGAATAACCTGTCACGGCACCGGGATTGATGGCGTTGACCAGCACGGGTACCATGGCCACCTGGCTCTCGAACGAAGGCAGACCGTCGTCGAACTTACACTTGCCGCCACCACCGGTGATGCCGAAGTGGAAGGTGGCAAACCAACGCTTGCCCACACGAGCCAAGTCGATGGAGGGGATGACAGGCGCGGTGGCCTTGCCCTCGAACTTCTTTTCCTGATTCTGACCGTTGGCTATGCCGTTCACGATGCCGCCCTGAAAGAAGGGGAAGAAGGTCTCGACCGTACGAGTCTGGTAGGCACTCTGGATGTCGAAGCCCAAATGCCATCCTTCGCTCATGAAGCCCACACCGGCGGGGTTGTAATAGCAACCGTCAATGGCGATGTAACCGTCGCGCGCCGGGTTGCGCAGGAATGCCGCATTCTGGTTGGAATTGGTCAGGAAGCCTCCGGCCCAGGCCGTAGCTGTGGTGCCCAGCACTAGGGCGGTAGTGAGGATTTGTTTTCTCATTTATCGTATTTATTGGTAAAAACTGCGGCAAAAGTAAGGCCGCTTTGCACACAAGCCAAGGGTTTCGTGCAAAAACTACAGTTTTTTTTACATTTCTTTCCGTTTAGGAGCATTTTTGCTTGTCCCACATTGAAAACGCATGGGAAAAGCAGTCGCCCCACCTGAATGAGGCCTCAAAAAGTGTGGGGGGGGGGACTTTCCCTAAAAGTCCTGTAATTGCAGCGCAGCACCGTTTAAGAATGCAAACATAGGTTATGAGGGATTAGGTTATGAGGATAACATCATGATCTGGGAGCGAAGCGACCATCACCTCATGAACTTTCATTATTCATTAGCAGCGCACCCGTTTGCCAATCCATATTCCTTAACTTTGCCGCGCAAACCTTAATCACAGCTTTTCTTGTATGAAAAAATTCTTTTCATTCCTGCTCTTCCTGCTTTTAGCGTTGCCCCTGACGGCCAAAGAGCGCACCATCAAGCCCGGTGAAATCTGGCCCGACGCTGCCGGCAACCACATCAACGCCCACGGCGGCGGCGTGATGTTCCACAAAGGATATTACTACTGGTACGGCGAACACAAGGCTGAGAACACCTCGTCGGCCTTGGTGGGCGTGACGTGCTACCGCTCCAAGGACCTCGTGAACTGGACCTACTGCGGCGTGGCCCTGCCGGTGGAGGAACAGGTGGGCAGCGACATCGAGAAGGGCTGCACCCTGGAACGCCCCAAGGTGATTTACTGCCCCCAGACGGGCAAGTTCGTCATGTGGTTCCACCTCGAACTGAAAGGGCGCGGCTATGCTGCCGCCCGGGCTGCCGTGGCGGTGGCCGACAAGCCGGCCGGGCCTTTCCAATACCTGCGCTCGGGCCGTGTGAACCCCTACTGCTGGCCTGCCGACTGGACCGAGGCCGACCGCGCCTGTGCCGACACGCTCAACACCGCCCACTTCGGCCAATGGTGGACAGAACCGTGGCGCAAAGCCATCGCGCAGGGGCTTTTTCTTAAACGCGACTTCAACGGAGGGCAGATGGCGCGCGACATGACGCTCTTTGTCGACGACGACGGCCGGGCTTACCACATTTTCTCATCCGAAGATAACCTCACGCTCCAAGTGGCGGAACTCTCGGACGATTTCACCTTCCACACAGGCCGCTACTGGCGCATCGCTCCCGGCGGACAGAACGAGGCACCGGCCATCTTCAAGCACGAAGGCCGCTATTGGCTCATCACCAGCGGCTGCACGGGCTGGGACCCGAACGAAGCGCGGATGTTCACCGCCGAACGCATCAGCGGACCTTGGAAGCAGTTGCCCTCGCCCTGCGTCGGCCCTGGCGCGAAGCTGACCTTCGGCGGACAGAGCACCTACATCCTGCCCGTGCAGGGAAAGCCCGGCGCTTTCATCTTCATGGCGGACATCTGGCGACCCAAGCATCCCATCGATGCCCGCTACATCTGGTTGCCCATCACCTTCAAGGACAACGTCCCCGTGGTAGAATGGCGCGACGAGTGGGCTCCCGAGGAATTCTTTAGAAACGGGTGAGCTGAAGACCTTTGAGCAGCTCGACATGGGCTTCGGTACCGTGGTCTACACCACTACCCTCTACGCCCTGAAGACCTCCGCCACGCTCCATTTACCTGACAGCTTTGTCATTAAATATTTATCACTAAATAGGTGCCTGAACTTGAAAAACACCGGACTTTCCTTGCCATATCCCTGCGCTTGTACTACTTTTGCCGACATGGTTGCCGGCGAACACGCATTCACTCGCCCCACGACCATGACAGACAGAATGCCACGTTTCACCTTTTTAACTCCCTATTCCGCGCAAATTCCTCCGCAGCATCTTTCCGCCTGCGGTCCGGATTGCCACCTACGAAACAGACAGCCCCGATGAACGCACCGCCTCCGCACGCCAGCACTTTGGGCAGCGGTCAGGCCATTGAGAGATATAACAACGAGGCACACAGCCTCCCCTCATTTTCACTCCGCGTGCGTTCCGTTCCCTTTGACTTGATTTAGAACATACATATTACTGAGCTTTTTGCTCTTGTTCTCTATTTTCGAATACCGCCAATATTCCACATCCGAGAACAAGCAGTATGAAGGTTCACGCCTCAAGGCGTGAGCCATTCTGCGCTTGTTGGATGTGGGGCCACTTGGCGGTAGCCCGAAAATAGGCAAGCAAAAGAATGGTTGCACGCCTTTTCTGTATCCTTTTTCATGAAAAAATTATTCTCACTATTTATCCTCTGCCTTTGTTTCAACGCGACGTGGGGACAAAAAACGATGTACACGGTATTCGACACCACGACCGGTACGCTGACGTTCAAGTATGATGAAAACCAGCCGGAGAGTACGTCTACCCGAGAGGTGTATTATGTTCCTACAGTTGATGACTTTTTAGATAATGACTTTATTGATCCCCTCTGGATAGGGAATTCCTCTCAAATTAAGAAAGTTGTATTTGATGCATCATTTGCTGACGCACGGCCAACTACATGCCGTGAGTGGTTCTATCTCTGTGATAAATTGACAGAAATCCAAGGTATGAAGAATCTCAATACTTCAGAAGTGACAGATATGTCCCTTATGTTCGATGGTTGCTCAAGACTCACCTCGCTCGACCTGTCAAACTTCAATACCGACAATGTGACGAATATGCGGTGTATGTTCTATGGTTGCTCAGGCTTCACCTCGCTCGACCTGTCTGGCTTCAACACCGAAAATGTGACGGATATGGGCTATATGTTCTATTATTGCTCAGGCCTCACCTCGCTTGACCTATCAGGCTTCAACACAGCCAATGTGGAGGATATGAGTTATATGTTCAATAATTGCACAGGCCTCACCTCGCTCGACCTGTCAAGCTTCAACACAGCCAACGTGACGAGCATGTACGGTATGTTCTATTATTGCTCAGGCCTCACCTCGCTCGACCTGTCAAACTTCAACACAGCCAACGTGACGAGCATGTACGATATGTTCTATTATTGCTCAGGCCTCACCTCGCTCGACCTGTCAAGTTTCAACACAGCCAATGTGACGGATATGGGCCATATGTTCTATAATTGCTCAGGACTCACCTCGCTTGACCTGTCAAGTTTCAACACCGACAAGGTGACGTATATGGGCTATATGTTCTATGGTTGCTCAGGCCTCACCTCGCTCGACCTGTCAGGCTTCAACACCGACAATGTGACGAATATGGAGCGTATGTTCTTTTATTGCTCGGACCTCACCTCGCTTGACCTGTCAAACTTCAACACAGCCAACGTGACGAGCATGTACGATATGTTCTATTATTGCTCAGGCCTCACCTCGCTCGACCTGTCAGGCTTCAACACAGCCAATGTGACGGATATGAGATATATGTTCGATGATTGCTCAGGCCTCGTTACCATATATGCTTCTGACTTGTTCACAACAGAGAGTGTTACCTCATCAACCCATATGTTTGACGGCTGCACATCCCTGGTTGGAGCCATTTCATACGACCTCAACAAGACCAATGCCAAATATGCCAACTATACAACCGGCTATTTCACATGCAAGCATAATTTTACGGGTGAAACCACCTCATTCGACAAGGACAAAAAGATTTATTATAAGGAATGTTATAATAGAGGCTGCGGCCAAAAAAAATATTTTGTCGATGCGGCAGGAACCATCGAAGCTGTTCCCAATGAGGATGCGACGGCCTTCAGCGTGGCAAGATACGACGTGATGGATGCCACAACGTACGACAACCAAGCGGTGCTCACCGTGGCTGACTTCACCTATAGCCGCTCGTTTGGCTCGACGGAATGGACTACGTGGTACGTACCCTTCGACCTGACGCTGACCTCCGAGCTTTGCGACAAATATGCTTTCTCACGCATCAACAACGTGCATCAGTATGACCTGGACAACGACGGCAAGGCGGAAAAGACCGTGGTGGAGAGCTTCCGCCAACAGCCCGGCGTGACGTTGAAGGCCAACTATCCTTACTTGGTGAAGCCGCTCAGCAGTGACTACTGTGACATGGTGCTGCAATTATCCGACGTCACTCCTGCACCGGCAGAGACGAACAGTATCGACTGCCAGAGTGTGGACTTCACCTATACCTTCACGGGCACTTACAATGATATGGGCGAGAGCGGCGCAACGCTGTACGACCCGTACACGCTGTGGACCAACGGCACGTGGCAGCATTTCCACAGCCTGGAACCTATGCGCCACTACCTGACCATCGCGCCGCGTCATTCGGCATCGCCTGCAGCTTCCATCAGCAGCATCGTGCTCTCTGTCATCGGCGAGGAGAACGTGACGGGCATCGTGAACGTCTATGGCGATGAGCGCAAGGCGACGGAGACCTACGACCTGAGCGGCCGCCGTCTGCCGGCAGGAAGTTCGCAGAAAGGCTTGGTCATCCGGAACGGAAAAGTGGTTTTCAACAAATAAAAGCTGATGATTATGGACAAACAATATATCAAGCCCGAAATGAAGTGCTTCGATGTGCATCCAGAGCAGCTGCTGTGTCTGTCAGGAGTGGACGAAACGGAAGTGAATTTCGGAGAGGGCTACCCTGACGATTTTGAGGACGACGATCAAAACAACTATTGGTAGCCTCATCTTCCCCCGCCCTTCGTGGGAACGACAAGGGTCTATGCGCCACGATGGTGGTGTATAGACCCTTTGCCGTATAGTGCTGTTCGGTGGATATCTGTATTGTGGCGAGGGACACTTACACACGAAAGCAAGCAGGGAAAACACGGAAGTTGCACAACTCGGCGAGATGGTGCCCACAAGTCCAGGACTTGTTTTTCCTACTCGCCGATTAGAAAAAAATAGTCCGGGACTTGTAAGCCGTACTCCCCGAACTGACCAAAATAGAACCGTTGCTGTGTAAAATCCTGTAACAAAAACAAGGGTCTGTGTGAAAGGTGTAACGGGTTCTCATCAACCCTTCACCAACCTTTCACCACCCCTCATCAGCACGCACCAATCCTTCACACTCGCTTGCAAAACCTGCTGTGAAGGGTCGAGAAACGAAGTATTCACACGCCTATATATACGTATTTTTTCGCCCGAAAAAGCATTCACACGTTCACAAAGCGTACGTTTCTTGCTGATTTTCATCTGTTTCAAGTGTGAAGGGTTGGAAGTTCAAGCCTTCACCCCGCCCTGATATACGAGTCTGCTGTGAACGGTTGAAAATCCAAGTATTCACACGCCTATATATACGTATTTTTTCGTCCGAAAAAGCATTCACACGTTCACAAAGCGTACGTTTCTTGCTGATTTTCATCTGTTTCAAGTGTGAAGGGTTGGAAGTTCAAGCCTTCACACCGCCCCTCGCTGACGAACCTGCTGTGAATGCTTGAAAATCCAAGTATTCACACGCCTATATATACGTATTTTTTCGTCCGAAAAAGCATTCACACGTTCACAAAGCGTACGTTTCTTGCTGATTTTCAAGTGTTTCACGTGTGAAGGGTTGGGGTTTCAAGCCTTCACACCGCCCCTCGCTGACGAACCTGCTGTGAATGCTTGAAAATCCAAGCCTTCACACTTTATTTGTATGAAAATCAGAAGGAAACAGCCTTTCGGTGAAGGTGTGAATACATTTTTGGGGGAATAAAATACGTATATACAGAGAGTCTGTCACGGTGATTGCTGAGCCAAAATGGTGAATGGTGAATGACAACGGCCCTTCTTCATTGCCGGCTTTGAGTGGACTGCGCTGGCCGAGCGTCTGACAGAGGCACATGACGAGCGAAACATCGAGTAGGAGGTAAACACTAATCATAGGGTGTTTATCTCCTATTTTCGTGTTTACCGACCTCTCACACCACCGTACGTGCCGTTCGGCATACGGCG
>JALEYW010000093.1:0-28803 GCA_022773145.1 Bacteroidales bacterium | reverse complement strand
TCTATTGGGATGCAGTTAGTTTCTTTTTTTGAGGGAGCATAGCGGGCTATGTGACCGAAAAAACAAGGAACTAAATGCGCCCAAGAGGGGACAGATGATCTATGCAAACTTTGATTAAACATATAAATATAAACTAATTTTCAACACCTACTTAAACCAGCATCTTTAAACTATAAATTTTAATTTTGAAGGTTATGAGATTGAAGGTTATGAGGTTATAAAGTTACTCATTGAGCTATTTTGACTGCGTCAAACAGTATTATTATTACTTCATAACCCTGGGAGCGAAGCGACCATCACCTTATAACCTTCAACTTTCGATACTTCTGAAAGTTGAACTATAAACTTTAAACTCATATACTGAGCTGAGCTCTAAGAGCAAAAGCTCTCAAGTCATGGACAAAATTCTCATCACCGGCGCATCGGGCTTCATCGGCAGCTTCCTCGTGGAACAGGCCCTGGAGCTGCAAATGGAGGTGTGGGCCGCCGTGAGGCCTACGAGCAGCCGGAAATACCTGCAAGACGAACGCATCCGGTTTATCGAGCTGGACCTGGGCCGCGAAGAACGGCTGAAGACACAGCTGATGGAACACGTGGAGAAACACGGCGCGTTCGACTACGTAATCCACGCGGCAGGAGCCACGAAATGCCGCCGGCCCGAAGACTTTGAACGAATCAACGCCGAAGGTACGCTGCACCTGGCACTGAACCTGCTCGAAACGGAGGCGTTGCGCCCCGGCGGACGCTTTGTGTTCATCAGCTCCCTCAGCGTGTGCGGCCCGATACACGAAATCGACTTCCGCTCCGTAAGCGAGGCGGACACGCCGCTGCCCAACACGGCCTACGGACGCTCCAAGCTGTTAGCGGAAAAGTATTTAAGCGAAATCCCCAACCTGAACTACGTGGTGCTACGCCCAACGGGGGTTTACGGTCCGCGTGAACGCGACTATTTCATGATGGCGCAGAGCATCCGCCGCCACATCGATTTTTCGGTGGGCTTCAAGCCGCAGGTGCTCACTTTCATCTACGTGGCCGACCTGGTGCAGGCGGCATTTCTGGCCTTGACTCACGGAACACGCGGAAAGGCTTATATACTCTCCGATGGCAAGAGCTACACCAGCCGCGCCTTCAGCGACCTGCTGCAAAAGGAGTTGGGCGTGAAGCGCGTGTGGCACATCGTGGCACCGCTCTGGGTGCTGTGGTTGGTGTGCCTCATCGCCGGCAAGACGGCGGCATGGCTGGGACGCACGGCCACGCTGAACTTGGACAAATACCGCATCATGCGGCAGCGCAACTGGCAGTGCGACATCGAGGCTGCCCGGCGCGAACTGGGCTATTTTCCGCAGTGGCCGCTCGCCCGAGGGGTGAAAGCGGCGGTGGAATGGTACCGCCAGGCGGAATGGCTCTAAAACCGCCAACTGCCAAGCCCTACATTTCCCCTCAACCCCCTACCCCATTTTCCCTTCATCATTTTCCTAAACTTTCTGACTCTCATGGACGAACCCATACGCCGCAAACCGTTAGGCATAGAGCTGGTTACGCTGGTTTACACGCTCTTTACCACGGTGCTCATCTTTAACTATCAGCACGAGATGTCCGACCCGCAGCGACTGCTCGAAGGCCGCGCCTTCGTAGTGGCGGGCATGGCGTTGATATACCTCATTTACCGCGCCCGACCCAACGGCTACACGCTCCTGCTGCGCTACTTCTTTCCCCTGTCGCTGCTGGGCTATTGGTATCCCGACACGTACGAGTTTTGCCAGCTGTACCCCAACCTCGACCACGTGTTTGCCGAGGCCGATGCCCGGTTCTTCGGCTGCCAGCCGGCCATCAGTTTTTCGCAATGGCTGCCCCAAAAACTCTGGAGCGAGCTGTTCCACATGGGCTACTTTGCCTATTATCCGCTGATTGCCCTGACGGTGCTCTCGCCGCTCTTTGGCCACCGCGAACGCTTTGAGCGCACGGCTTTCATCGTGCTGACGTGTTTCTTCCTCTACTATGCGGTGTACCTGTTCCTGCCCGTGGCCGGTCCGCAGTACTACTTCCACGCCGTGGGCCAGGACCTGATACTGCAAGGCCACTTTCCGCACCTGAACGACTACTTCCGCTACCACACGGAGCTGGCTCCCGGCCCCGGCCCGCAGGGCTTCTTCCACGACTTGGTGGAGGCCACGCAAGCCTCGGGCGAGCGCCCCACGGCAGCCTTCCCCTCGTCGCACGTGGGCATGAGCACGGTACTGCTCTTCCTGCTGTGGAAAGACCGCCGGTGGCTGTGCTACGCCGCGCTCCCGTTCTATTTCTTCCTGTGCTGCGCCACGGTCTACATCCAGGCGCACTACTTGGTCGACGTGGTGGGCGGCTGGATTTCAGCCGTCGTGTTCTACTTCATCGCCATTGCCCTGTGGAACAGTAAAGTGGAAATCAAATTTGAGCGAAAGGCATAGCCTTCCGTACTCCCGCAGTTGCTCCGCCAAACGGCAACTCCGCGCTGCCAATATCTCCAACAGACTCATATTATTCACCTCTCCAAATACCAACATGAAAAAGATTTTCCTTACCCTCCTCCTCTCGGCTCCTGCCCTGCTGCTCGGTGCGCAGGAAGCGGCGAAAGGCGGCATCACAGCCGAAATGCTGGCCTCCTTCCGCAAGGCACAGACCACAGACAAGGCCGCCACGACGGCACTGCGCAACGCCCTGGCCGGAACATCCATCAACCAGCTGGCCACCAACCCGAACAATCCGGACGCCAACGACACGTATTTCTCCAACGAGGTGCCTTCCAAGGGCATAACAGACCAACAGAGCTCGGGACGCTGCTGGCTCTTCACCGGACTGAACGTGATGCGCGCCCAGATGATTAAAGAGCACAACCTGGGCGAGTTTCAATTTTCACAGAGCTACTGCTTCTTCTACGACCAACTGGAAAAGGCGAACCTCTTCCTCCAGGCGGTCATCGACAACGCCAACAAACCGATGGACGACAAGCTGGTGGAATGGCTGTTCAAGAACCCACTGTCGGACGGCGGCACGTTCTGCGGCGTGATGGACGTGGTGACGAAATACGGTCTGGTGCCGGCCGACGTGATGCCCGAAAGCTACAACGCCAACAACACCTCGCGCATGGCATCCATCCTCTCGCTCAAACTCCGCGAGTATGGCCTCACGCTGCGCAAGGCTGCGGCGAAAGGGGAGAAGGCCGCCGCGCTCCAAAAGCGTAAGACGGAAATGCTCGCCACGGTGTACCGCATCCTGAGCATCTGCCTCGGCGAACCTGTGCAGCAGTTCACATGGACCATGAAGGGAGCAGACGGCAAACCCGTCGGCACGAAGGAATACACGCCGCTGTCGTTCTACAAGGAGTACATCGGCAAGGACCTGAAGAACGATTTCATCATGGTGATGAACGACCCCTCGCGCCCGTACCACAAAACGTATACCATCGACATGGACCGCCACAGCTACGACGGCGCACAGTGGACGTACCTCAACCTGCCGATGGAGGAAATCAAGCCCTTGGCCATCGCCTCCATCAAGGACTCTACGATGATGTACTTCTCGTGCGACGTGGGCAAGTTCCTCAACTCCAAAACGGGCGTGCTCTCGCTGCGCAACTACGACTATGCTTCGCTGTTCGACACAGATTTCCCCATGACCAAGGCGGAGCGCATCAGCACCTTCGCTTCGGCCTCCAGCCACGCCATGACACTCATGGCAGTTGACCTCGATGCCGACGGAAAGGCGAAGAAGTGGATGGTAGAGAACTCCTGGGGCGCATCAAGCGGCTATCGCGGCCACCTGATCATGACGGACGAATGGTTTGACGAGTATATGTTCCGCTTGGTGGTGGACCGCAAGTATGTACCGGCCGAAACGCTGCGACTGCTGGAGCAGAAACCCGTGCAGCTGCCCGCTTGGGACCCCCTCTTTGCCGGCGAAGAGTAACGGGAGTGAAGTTTCGGGAATGGAATAACACTTGCAAGAAGAATAGGGTACAAATTGCATGTGCTGTCCCAATACTTCGTTCTCTTTATACGTAATTTTATCCTCAAAAAAAGCATTCACCCTTTCACACAGTGCTTGTTTCCTCCTGATTATCAGGTAATTCAAGTGTGAAGGGTTGAAATTCCAAGTATTCACCGCATAAGGCGCGATGATACCGCATCTCCCTGACTTCCAACAGTTTCCAGTGTGAATACTTGTTCCCTCAATCCCTTCACAAACCTGCACCCCGGTGTGAAGGCTTTGAAATCAAACCCTTCACACTCAAAACGCATGAAAATCAGAAGGAAACAAGCTCTGTGTGAAAGGGTGAATGCTTTTTTGAAGAATAAAAAACGGTATATACGCGCGCGCGAAAAGCGCATGGAACCTGGTAATTGTGTCGTTCCGACACAGGTTTCCCGCTTGATATGCGCACCACTGTAGCTGTGCTCTCCTGACACACAACGGTATGTAGCTATGCGAAAAGCGCATCGCACCCTGTGGTGGCATGGTCCCGACACAGCGCGCACATGGCACACGAGCGCAATAGTTTACTTCTCAAACAAACCACGGATTTGACTGCGTGGTTTACCCGCCTCGTTGACCAAGGCGGGCATGGCGTGAAGTGCTATTCAAAAGTAGCCGACTGTTTCTAACAACTCGGCGAGTAGACGACAACAAGTCCCGGACTATTTTTTCCTAATCGGCGAGAAGAAAAAAATAGTCCGGGACTTATTGTCAATAGTTTGCCGACACTGCGAATCAGCCCAGAAACGGCGTTTCACACATCGGCATAATAGGGTGGGGGAGGGCGTTGCGGCCCACAGCCTCAGGCTAACGGATGTATTCTCCCCAGTCAACGAGGCGCATATCGCCCTTGCGGCGGTAGGTGTCGTGCAGGGCAAAGGCGGCGGGCAGGAGATGGTAGGTGTGGCCGCCCTGACGGGATGCCAGACGGAGGTACTCGCGCAGGATGGGGCGGTAGTCGGGGTGCGCAATGGCGATGAGAGCCTCGGCACGCTCCAAAGCCGACTTGTTGCGCAGGTCGGCCACGCCCTGCTCGGTGACGATGACATCGACATAGTGCTCCGTGTGGTCCACATGGGAGCAGAAGGGCACGATGGAACTGATGCGTCCCTCCTTGGCCGTGGAACAACAGGTGAAGGTGGCGAGCATGGCGTTGCAGGTGAAATCGCACGAACCGCCCACGCCGTTGAGCATCTGCGTGCCGCCCACCTTGGTGGAATTGACGTGGCCGTAGATGTCCACCTCCACAGCGGTGTTGAGCGAACAGATACCCAAGCGCGCAATGATTTCGGGACAGTTGGATATTTCAGAAGGACGTATCAGCAAACGTCCGCGATAGGCGTTGATGTCGGCATAAAGCCGCTGCAAATGTTCAGGACTGAGGGTCAGGGCTCCTGTAGAAGCCGCCACCACGCGGCCTTCGCTGAGCAGGCGCATGGCTTCTTCTTGGAACACCTCGGTATAGATGTAGAAATCGGGCACTTCCTTACAACTTCCCAAAGCACCCAGCACGGCATTGGCTCCACTGCCTACACCGCTTTGCAGGATGAGTTTCTGGGACCACAAATGGCCACGACGCATATTCCACACCAAGAAGTCGGCCGTATGGTGGCCTATCTGCTCGGTGTCGGGTGTGGAGGGCGACATGGCGCGCGCTTCGTCGGGAAGGTTCGTGCGTACGATGCCACGGATGTGTCCGGGCTGCACCTCGATATAAGGAACGCCGATGACCTCGACGGGCTGCGTGATACGGATGGGTGCGCGGAACCAAGGGTCTTCTATCTCGTAAATGTCGTGCATCCCGATGATTTTTCCGGAATGCCACTCGTTCAACTCTATGAACACGCCTTTCTCGGCCAGTCGGCAAATGGTGGGGGCTATACCCACGCCGGCAGTGAGGTAGATGCGTATTTTGCCACACACCTCCTGAACGTCGCAAGCTTCGATGATGCCCCACGTGATGCGGCCTGTGAGCCCCTGCCGCAAGTGTGCGGCATTGTCGGAGAGATTAAGGTCGGTATAGCGCACGCGTCCGCTGTTGTAAGCGCGTCGCATTTCGGCGTTGACGCTGAAGGGCAGGCGACGGTCAACGGCATCAGCTGCCGCAAGCTCGCCGTCGCAACTGGCACCGATGGAGGCACCCGTGACAACGTCAACCTTGAACGGCCTGCCCGCCTCATGCTCTTGACGTGCCCGCCGCGCGAGTGCCGGCGTGATGACTTTCGGAGAACCGGCGGGGCCAAAACCTCCCACGGCCAGGAGGTCGCCATGACTAATCAGGGCGGCAGCTTCGGCTGCAGTAATTTCGGGAATGTTCATGGGCATCTTATAAATAATAATCTTCAATCCTTGTTTTTCCGCGTGCAAAGATAGTGCAAGGTGAGAGCAGAGCAAAAAAGGAAAGCTTCTGCTTTCCTTTTTCTATGCCGAGCCGCCGCTTATCTTCTACAAAAATGACTTTGTTATACAGAAGCAACCATACATAGCAAGGAGTCAATCCGCACGGTTCAAACCGCAGGACTGACTCCTTGTTCATTTTTGTCGGGGCGACGGGATTCGAACCCACGACCCCCTGCTCCCAAAGCAGGTGCGCTAACCGGACTGCGCTACGCCCCGATACATAACTCGCCTTACGCAAAAGACGTGCAAAAATAAGTATTAAAATCGAAAAGCCGCTATGTTGCGACAAAAAATCGTTCATTCTTTTGATGATTACCGGTTTTCAGCGGCCTAAGTTGTTGGCGGTGTTTCCCAAAACGGGCAATAGGAACAACAAAGCGCCGCTTCCTTGTTCAAATAGATTGTGCCCAATCACCCGAATTGTTCTCCTTTTCTTCTTTAAGAGTAAAAAAATTGGACAAATTAGTTTTTTGTAAAAAATATAGCTACTTTTGCCCGATGTGTAGCGTAAAACATAAAACTACACTTTCCCGAATGAAACAGACAGACAGCACACAGGACAACTCTACAGGCCGGAAGCAGAGCCGCATGTTACAACTGCTGACGCAATGCGTCAAACGTTTGGCATGGTTGGGTGTCTGGATGTTGTTTACCCTGCCACTCCACGCTCAGAGCCGCGACGCAGACATCAAGCAGGCACAGGCTTACCAACGCGAAGCTGAATACTACACACGCAGGGCACTGAACTATGAACGGGAAGCCGACTACTATAACCGACAGGCACAAAACCACTTGCGGGAAGCGGCATACTACACCAAAAAGAATAAATTCAACCAAGCTAAATACGAACAACAAAAAGCCAAACGAGCCACAGAAAGATCAGAATACTATGACCGAAAAGCAAGGACAGCACGCAATCAGGCGCAAAGTCTTTTAAAAAAAGCAGAACGAGCTTTAAGAAAACGGTGAAAACGGCTTTTACACATTATCTTTATGAGCATTCTAAGAACTATATGGATTCAATGCCAGGTATGGCTGGGCATAGCTATTGACATCTCTGTCAACAGCTCCGGGTCGTCGGCTCTTTTGAGCAACCTCAGCAACAACTGTTTCTGCTTCGACGGGGTGGAATGTGCCAGTATGGAGGGTTTTCTGCAATCGCTCAAACAACAGGACAAGGAGAAGCAACGTCACCTTTGCAGCCTGAAAGGCAGAGAGGCCAGAAGCATGGCCTCACACCGATGGCGCAAAAGTCAGATTGTGTGGTGGAAAGGACGAGTGGTTGACCGCCAATGCTCGGACTACATCCACTTGGTGCGACACGCCTACGAAGCCATGTTCAAACAGAGCGAGCCCTTCCGGAATGCACTCATGGCCACAGGCAAGAAAAGACTCTATTGCTCGCGGGCATCGCGCAACTCTTTTGAGACCATCCTCACCGAACAGGAATTTTGCCGCATCCTGACCGGGCTACGCCGGGAAGCGCAACAGGAATAGCTTGACCCAAATGCCATTTTACCCCTCCCGATGCGAAAAACCAAGCTGTGAACTGAGAGAACGACAACAGCAGAAAACAAATAACAACTTTCCATCCACAAAAAAGTTGTCACATGTTGTCTAAGTTGTCGTCTTTTATTTCCTACGACAACAGCAGACAACAAATAACAACTTGCTATCCGCAAAAGAGTTGTCACATGTTGTTCAAGTTGTCGTCTTATATTTACAAATCCACGACCCCGAAAACCACCTCGCCGAAGAGGCCGAAAACATCCCTAAAAACCTTCACTTGAAAGGAGAATTAAAAAAAAGCACACTTTAATTTGGTGTGTGCAAAAAAAGGCATAGTTTTGCCACGGTGTCGAAGCAAAGCACACACGCTGCGCCGCGCCTCAACCAAAGTAAACCTTACATCCTCTACCTGAAAACTATTCACAGCATGACCGTGAAGCAAGCACAAGCCGGCACCTTGGAATCCGGCGACATCTTCATCCAAATCTTCCCTGCCGAAACGGAAGGCATCGACATCACGCTCGATAGCACCGTGGCCTACCAGTTTGGCGAACAAATCAAACGTGTCATCGCCGAAACGGCTCACAGCCTCGGCCTTAACGACGCCCGCATCGAGGCCATTGACAAAGGCGCACTCGACTGCACCGTACGGGCCCGCACCGCCGCCGCCATCGAACGCGCCACAGGGCACAGCCTCTTTGAAGGCTAAGGCCGAAGACAAACAAAAGAAATCCTTTTTCTTCATTTCTGCACCTACCTTAAACCTACCTGAAAAATGCAGCGACTCAGAAGAACCATGATGTTCGTGCCGGGCAACAATCCCGGCATGATGGCCGATGCGCACATCTACGGACCCGACTCCATCATGCTCGACCTGGAGGACTCCGTGACGCTGGCCGAAAAAGACGCTGCCCGCCTGCTCGTGTACCATGCGCTGCAAAGCGTGGACTATGGCAACACCGAGATGGTGGTGCGCATCAACCCCCTCAACACGCCCTTCGGACGAAAGGACATCGAAGCCGTGGTACGCGCCGGGGTTCACGTCATCCGTATGCCCAAAACCGAAACGGCCGATGAGGTGCGCGAGGTGGAGGCCGAAATTCTCCGCGTGGAGCAAAGACTGGGCTGCGTGGGACGCACCCAGATTATGGCGGCCATCGAAAGCGCGCTCGGGGTGGTCAACGCTTACGACATTGCCACTGCCTCTACCCGCATGATGGGCATCGCACTCGGCGCGGAGGATTACTGCGCCAACCTCAAAACGCAACGAACGCCCTCGGGCAACGAACTGCAGCTGGCACGACAGACCATCGTGGTGGCAGCACGCGCAGCGGGCATCGACGCGCTCGACACAGTCTACTCCAACCTCAACGATATGGACACTTTCCGCGCCGAAGTGGAGTATATCAAATCGCTCGGCTTCGACGGCAAGTCTATCATCAACCCCCGGCAGATTGAAGTGGTCAACGAGGTGTTCGCACCCAAGGAGAAGGACATCGCCAAGGCCCGCACCATCCTCGCGGCCATCAAGGAAGCGGAGGCAAGAGGCTCGGGAGTGGTGTCGGTGAACGGGAAAATGGTGGACAAGCCTGTGGTCATCAGGGCTCAGCGCACCATCGACCTGGCCATCGCCTCGGGCATCATCGACGAAACGGATATCTGACGAAAGATTGTGCTTACGTAAACCGGAACAAGATGAACACACGACAAGAAAGGGCTACCGACTTGGAACAAGTGGCCCAACAACTACATAAAACGGTGTGCCGGCCGGAGAACCTGCCGGAAAAGAACACGACACCGCGCGCCGAGCTGCAGGCGCAAAGCAGCAAACTCACTTCTCTGGAGGATGCCATACGCCAATCCGGACTCCGCGACGGCATGACCATCTCCTTCCACCACCACTTTCGCGGTGGCGACAAGGTGGTGAACCTCGTGGTGGACAAGCTGGCCGAGATGGGTTTCAAGAACCTTCACCTGGCGGCTTCGAGCTTGAGCGATGTGCACGAACCGCTCATCGGACATATCCGTCAAGGGGTTATCAGCCGCATCTCCACCTCGGGCCTGCGCGGCGAACTGGCCCGCGCCATCTCCATGGGGCTCATGGAGGAACCGGTCGTGTTCCGCAGCCACGGGGCGCGGGGCGATGCCATCGCACGGGGCGAGCTGCACATAGATGTGGCGTTTCTCGGCGCTTCTTCCGCCGACCCTCTGGGCAACGCCTGCGGCTATTCGCGCTCGCCCAACGCCAAGAGTATCTGCGGCTCGCTGGGCTACGCCCTGCCCGACGCGCAATATGCCGACAAGGTGGTTATCCTCACCGACGACCTCGTGCCCTACCCCAATACGCCCAACGCCATTTCGGAACACAACGTGGACTTCGTCGTGGAGGTGGACTCCGTGGGCGACTCGTCGAAAATTTCCTCCGGAGCCATCCGCGACACGAAGAACCCGCGCGATATCCTGCTGGCCAAGCAGGCGGCCAAGGTTATCGTCGCCAGCGGATATTTCAAAAACGGCTTCTCCATCCAGACGGGCAGCGGCGGTGCCTCATTGGCCGCCGTGAAATACCTGCGTTCCTCCATGCTGGAGGCCGGCGTGAAGGCTTCGTTCGCTTTGGGCGGCATCACGGCCCACATGGTGAAGCTCCACGAAGAGGGGCTCATCGAACGGCTCGTCGACGTGCAGTCGTTCGACAAAGTGGCGGCAGAGTCGCTCAAGACGGACGCCATGCACAAGGAGGTGTCGGCCTGCGAATATGCCGGACCGAACGAGCCGGGCTCGGCCACGCACTACCTGGACATTGTCATTCTGTCCGCACTCGAAGCGGACGTGAACTTTAACGTGAACGTGCTCGTCGGCTCCGATGGCATCATACGCGGAGCGGTGGGAGGCCACCCGGACACGGCGGCAGACTCCGCGCTCTCCATCATTGTCTGCCCCTTGCTGCGCGGACGCATCCCCTGCGTGGTCGACGAGGTGACGACGCTCATCACGCCGGGACGCTCGGTGGATGTCATCGTGACGGAATACGGCATTGCGGTGAACCCGCTGCGACCGGAACTGGCGGAGCGACTCAAGGAGGCGAAGCTGAACGTGGTGGATATCCACTGGCTGCGCGACAAGGCGCTCTCTATCATCGGCCAACCGGATCCGTTGCCTTTCGGGCCGAAGACGGTGGGCGTGGTGCTGGCTCGCGACGGTTCGGTGCTGGATGTCATCAAGGAAATCAAGCCGTAGCCCTGTATGTCCTCTCTCGCAGAAATCCTCGCCGCACGCGATGCACGCCGTAGCCGGCAGCTGGCACTGCTGGCGGAATATCCGGGAAAGGCACTGGTGGTGCTCACCGTGGTGCTGCCGGGCAGCGTGAAGCGCAACGCGCAGTCGCTGCTCATTGCCCGCGAGGCGTGGCGCGCGCTCGACGAGCGTTTTGCCCGGCTCACGCTCCACGCCGAACAGCACGACCTCGACACGGGTTTTGAGGGCTACCGCGTGGTGAACCTCGAACCGCGCGCGGCGAAGTTCCTTACCCTGCAGATTGAGGACGAGCATCCGCTGGGCCGCCTCTTCGACCTCGATGTGGTGTTGCCGGGTGGCATTCCGCTGAGCCGCGAGGCCATGGGCCGACCTCCCCGGCGCTGTATGCTCTGCAATGAGGCGGCACGATTTTGTATGCGCAACCATACGCACTCGCTCGATGATTTGCTCGCACACGTTGACCGAATGATTGCTGACTATGTGGGCTGACTCCTATCCCTACTCCTACGACGACGCGGCGGCCACGCTCAGTCTCCGCAGCATACCGCTCTCCTCACCCTGGAGCCGGCGGCAGGCGGAAAGTTTCCTGCTGACGCAAGGGTTGCAGATGCCACGCTTAGACTACATGTCCGGCATCTTCGACGACGACGACCGCCTGCTGGCATGCGGCGGGTTGGACGGATCGACCATCAAGGGGCTGGCGGTATGTGCCGAGGCGCGCCACCTGAACCTGGCGGCGAAAATCGTGACGCACCTGCGGGCTTATGCGTTGGAGGAGGGATGCCGCGATGTCACGGTGTTCACCCGTCCGCAGAACATCCCGCTGTTCCGCAGCATGGGGTTCTGCCTGATAGGCCAGAGCGAGGGAGCGGCTCTCCTCGAAACGGACCGCCTGGCCCTGGACCGTTACCTCGGCCACCTGCGTTCGCTGCGACCGGAGCAGGGTACGTGCGGTGTCATCGTGATGAACGCGAACCCGCTCACCAAGGGACATCTTTATCTCATTGACCAAGCGAGCCGCCGGTGCGACAGACTGGTAGTCATCCCCGTGGCGGACAATCCGCTCACGCTATTTTCCTACAAGGAACGGCGCGCCATGCTGGCAGAGGCGGTAGCACAATTGCCCAACGTGGTGCTGGCCGAAGCCAGCCTCTACACGGTTTCGCGCGCCACCTTTCCCACCTATTTTATCAAAGAAAAGAGCCGACGCTCGTTGGCACACATCGAATTGGACCTGAACATTTTCACCCGACACATTGCCCCTGCGCTGCAGGCCTCCCTCCGCTTTGTGGGAACGGAGCCTGCGGACGAACTGACGGCGGAGTACAACGCCGCGATGCATCGGCTGTTGCCGCCGGCGGGCATTGAGGTGGTGGAGCTGGAAAGGATGACGCTGCCGGCCCACGGTTCGCCGTCCGCTGCCGCCGAAGCGGCTCCGGTATCGGCCAGTTCGCTGCGCCGCGCGCTGCAAGAGGGACGCACCTGGCAGGCTTTGCAACTGGCAGCCCCGCAGGCGGTGCCTTATGTGCTGGCCCACGCGGCGACCATCGCGCTGCGCACCGAGCTGGACCTGACCCCGAAACCGGGACTGGTGGACCTTCGGGGAGCGGGCGCGCACCGCGACATGGACCACGCACTGATGGCGCGCAGCATCGACGCACTGCGCCCCACACTCCTGGCGGTGGCCCGCGCGGGGTGGCAGGAGGAAATGCCGCAGTGCCGCACGCTGATGGCCATCGGACTGGCGGGCGAGGAGGAGATGCTCCGCGCCACAGGAGGGGTGAACACGCATCGGGGTGCCCTCTTCGCGCTCGGTCTGGCGGTGGCGGCCTCGGCTCATCTGCTGCGCAAACACGGCCGAGTGGAGCCCTCCGCGCTGCAACAGGCCATCCGGCTGCTCGCGGCGGACTTCAAGCAACCACCGGCCACCCACGGCGCGCTGGTACGCTCGCAGTATAAAGTGGGGGGCGCACTGGGCAACGCGCTGGGCGGCTATGCCGCGCTATTCAGTGACTGGTTGCCTTTCCTGCAACGCCATGCCGACGACCCTCACGGGCTTCACCGCCTGCTGCTCCGCATCATTTCCACCCTCGACGACACCAATATGCTCCACCGCGCCGGAGCGGAACGGGCTGCCCGGGCCCGCGAAGAAGCGGCCCGCGTGGCACAGGATTTTTCGCCTGATGCGCTCGAAACGCTCTGCCGCTCCTTCACTGCACAAAACCTTTCGCCCGGCGGTGCGGCGGACATGCTTTCCCTTACCGTTTTTGTCAAAGGGATCATTCCCGATCTAATTTCTTGACCATTTGCTCGCAACGACCCACTTTTGTGGATATTTCCACAAAAACAGGAATCACGAAACAACATATCCCCTCTACAACCTAACAAACTATCGCGCTATGATTGAACTCATCAACCACGGTGTTTATTTGCTCGACGGCCAGCACATAGCCGACAGCAACGACGGACTGCCCGCTCCCGAGGCGGCACGCGAACAGACCATTACGTACCAGATACTGCGCTCGCACGACACGCAAGGCGGACAGGGCAAAGCAATGCACATCCGCTTCGATGCCATGATGAGCCACGACATCACTTACGTAGGCATCATCCAGACAGCCCGTGCCTCGGGCCTGAAGGAGTTCCCCCTGCCCTACGCCATGACCAACTGCCACAACTCGCTCTGCGCTGTGGGAGGCACCATCAACGAGGACGACCACGTGTTCGGCCTCTCGGCGGCCAAGAAGTACGGCGGCATCTACGTGCCGGCCAACATGGCGGTGATCCACCAGTTCGCCCGTGAGGCGATGGTGAAGTGCGGCCACATGATCCTGGGCTCCGACTCACACACCCGCTACGGCTCGCTGGGCTGCATGGGCGTGGGCGAAGGCGGCGGCGAACTGGCCAAACAGCTGCTGCGCAACACGTGGGACATCCAGGCTCCGGAGGTGGTGCTCGTATGGCTCGAAGGCAAGCCCCGGAGGGGCGTGGGACCGCACGACGTGGCCATTTCGCTGGTCAAGGCCGTGTTTGAAAATGGCTTCGTGAAGAACAAAGTGCTGGAGTTCGCCGGACCCGGCGTGAAGGAACTTCCCACGGATTTCCGCAACGGCATCGACGTGATGACGACGGAAACGACCTGCCTCAGTTCCATCTGGACGACGGACGAGGAGGTGCGCCACCACTATGAACTGCACCACCGCGCCGAGGACTACCGCGAACTCCGCCCGGGCAAGGTGGCTTACTACGACGGCATGATCCGTATCGACCTGAGCACGCAGGAGTCGATGATTGCCCTGCCCTTCCACCCCTCCAACGCCTATACCATTCACGAACTGCAGGCCGAACCGGAACGCATCCTGCGCGAGGTGGAAGAAGACGCACGCAAACGCTACGGCGACAAGGTGCAGGTGGACCTGCTCGGCAAACTGCGCGACGGAAAGCTGTGGGCAGACCAAGGCATCATAGCCGGTTGCTCCGGAGGTACGTACGACAACCTAAGCCAGGCGGCTTCCATCCTGAAAGACCGCTCCGTGGGCAATGACTACTTCAGCCTGTCGGTATTCCCGCAGTCGGTGCCGGTTTACCTCTCGGTGACGCGCCACGGCATTGCTGAGGAGTTGCTCGAAGCCGGCGCTGTCATCAAGCCGGCCTTCTGCGGTCCGTGCTTCGGGGCGGGCGACGTGCCGGCCAACAACGGGCTGAGCATCCGCCACACCACGCGCAACTTCCCGAACCGCGAAGGCTCGAAACCGGGGCAGGGACAGATTTCACTCGTGGCACTCATGGATGCACGCTCCATCGCAGCCACGGCGGCAAACGGCGGCTGCATCACAGCAGCTACGGACGTGGAATTTGCCGACGCTCACCAGCCTTACGACTACGACGCACGGATTTACGAGAAACGCGTTTACTACGGATTTGGCCACGCCCACACGGACGAACCGCTGCGCTACGGCCCCAACATCAAGGACTGGCCGAAAATGTACGCCATGGAGCGTAACCAGCTGCTGGAACTCGCCGCCGTCATCCACGACCCCGTGACGACAACCGACGAACTGATTCCCTCAGGCGAGACATCGAGCTACCGTTCCAACCCGTTGAAACTCTCGGAGTTCGCCCTGTCGCGCCGCGTGCCGGAATACGTGGGCCGCAGCAAGCGCATCCAGGCCGACGACCTGGCCCGCCGCGCCGGCAACGTGCCCGAGAGGGTGGCCCAAGTGTTGGAGAAGCTCGGGGCAAAGGCGGACGAAACGTCCTTCGGCTCCTGCGTGTTTGCCAACAAGCCCGGCGACGGCTCGGCGCGCGAGCAGGCCGCCAGCTGCCAGAAGGTGCTGGGCGGCGATGCCAACATCTGCTATGAATATGCCACAAAGCGTTACCGCAGCAACTGCATCAACTGGGGCATCGTGCCGTACACCATCGACCCCGGCACGCCCTTCGACTACGAACCCGGCGACTTCATTTTCGTGCCCGACATCCGCCAGGCCATCCTCGAAGGCCGCGAGGAAGCCGAGGCGAAAGTCATCACGGCCAACGGCATCTTCGACCTCAAGCTTCGCTTCTGCAACCTCACTGCCGCTGAACGCCAGATCCTGGCCGACGGCTGCCTGATGAACTACTACGCCGCCAAACAGGCATAGGCCGCCCTAAAAACAGAAAGCCTCAGATAACAATAGAGAGCTATAGTATTCTATAGAAAACTATAGTATTCTATAGAAAGCTATAGATAACTATAGAAATCTATAGCCCTCCCCAAAACCACAACCCCTCTTCAATCAACCACCATGGAGAAAATCAAAATGACAACCCCGCTCGTCGAAATGGACGGCGACGAAATGACCCGCATACTCTGGAAGATGATCAAGGACGAGCTGATATTGCCCTTCGTCGACCTGAAGACTGAATACTACGACCTCGGGCTGCCCGAACGCGACAAGACGGAAGACCGCATCACCGTCGAAGCCGCCGAAGCCACCAAGCGGTTGGGCGTGGCAGTAAAGTGCGCCACCATCACTCCCAACGCCCAGCGTATGACGGAGTACAACCTCCACAAAATGTGGAAGAGCCCCAACGGTACCATCCGCTCCATCCTCGATGGCACCGTCTTTCGCGCACCCATCACCCTGCCTTCCATCAAACCCGCCGTGCGCAACTGGGAAAAACCCATCACCATCGCCCGCCACGCCTACGGCGACGTGTACAAGAACGTGGAAATCCGCGCCAATGAGCCCGGCACCGCGCGTCTGGTCTTCGACGGCGTGAACGGCCAGCACGAAGAAGTGGTGGTACACGAGTTCAAAGGTCCCGGCGTGCTCCAGGGCCAGCACAACACGGACAAGTCCATCAGCTCCTTTGCCCACGCCTGCTTCAAATTCGCCGTCGACACGCGGCAGGACGTATGGTTCTCCACCAAAGACACCATCTCCAAGAAATACGATGCCCGATTCCGCGAAATATTCGACGAAGTGTTCCAGCAGTACAAGGCCGACTTTGAACGCCTCGGCCTGACCTACTTCTACACCCTCATCGACGATGCCGTGGCACGCGTCATCCGCAGCCGAGGCGGCTTCATCTGGGCTTGCAAGAACTATGACGGCGACGTGATGAGCGACATGGTGTCCACCGCCTTCGGTTCGTTGGCCATGATGACCTCCGTGCTCGTATCGCCCGACGGCAAATACGAATACGAAGCGGCTCACGGCACCGTGACGCGCCACTACTACAAATACCTCCAGGGCGAGGAAACCTCAACGAACCCCATCGCCACCATCTTCGCCTGGAGCGGTGCGCTGAAGAAGCGTGGCGAGCTGGACAGCCTGCCCGATCTCGTCCGCTTCGGCCAGGAGCTCGAAGCCGCCTGCTTCGACACGCTCAACGAGGGCACGGTGACGAAGGACCTGGTGAACCTCATGGAAGGCCTCACCCCCCACGCCGTCAACTCCGCCGACTTCCTCGCAGCCATCCGCCGCCACCTCGAAGCCCGGCTGGCATAACCCCACGCGGTGCTGCCGAAGCGCAGCCCGCACCCCATCTGTTTACCAGCCTCACAGGCCATTCAGCATCAGGCGCAACCCCCTTCCCCGGCGGTTGCGCCTTTTTTCATCATCTCCCCGATTGAAAGAAACGAACTAAAATCCTCGTTCAAGGAATATTCCATCATATTGCAGAATGGTATAGCTCATCAAACTAATTTATAGAATACCTCTTCACAAGTCCGGGACTATTTTTTTCTACTCGCCGAGTTGAAAATTCTACTCCCGGACTATTTTTCACAAGTCCGCCATTCGTTGGAAGGGGTTGCACAGAAAGGAGAAAGAGGGCTCCACTCACAACTCCCAACTCAGCAGCGTAAGGATCTAAACGGCACTGTTTTCTTCTTTTCGCCTTAGGAAGATAGATATTCGTAGAGCCATCAAAATCTAAACGGCACTGTTTTCCTCTTCTCGCCTTTGGCCGTACTCCGCTCAGAACTCCAGTGAGCGGATTGCGGCGGCAGAGAGGTAGGCATCGCGCTCTGCTTCGAGCCAGGCGGTGCGGGCAGCGTAATAAAAGGAAGTTTCGAGCAGAAAGTCGAGGAGTGAAATCTGACCGAGCTCCAAGGAACGTTGCAACAATCGGCTGTTGGAGGTGGCAAGCAATCCTTGGTGCAGCTCATCGGCCACTTGGAGCAAACGGCGCGTTTTTTGAGCCAACAGCTCCTGCTGTGCTCCGGCCGTCAACTGCGTATCGGCCAAATCGAGGCGCGATGCCAATAGTTCTGCCTCGCGTCGACGCACCTCCGCCCGCTTGTTGCCCCACAGCGGAAGTGACAAGCCCAAACTCAGGCCGCTGTAATTGTTCTGGCGGATATATTCCCCTTGGAAACCCACCGTGAACGACGGCCACTGCTGCGCCCGTGCCAGCTTCACTTCTGCTTCCGCCTCTGCCACAGCGGCCTCAGCCCCCTCCACGGCGGCGGTGCGCGGCAACGAACGCGTTTCTGCCGCGCGGCACAGGTCGTCCGCCGGCAGCGAGTAGACCGTATCGTTGCACACGAACGACAGGCCGCCATTCAGCGTACGCAGCCGTGCCATCACCGCCGCCCGTTCGTCCGCCGCCCGTTGGCGGTCAGCCTTCGCCACCACCGTGTTCAGCCGCGCCTTGTTCATTTCCGGCTCTGTCAGGTCGCCCTTGTCATAGAGCTTTAGGCAAAGTCCCTCCACCTGCTGTGCCAGCGCAAGGCGCGCCTCCATCTCGGCCACCATGCGGTTGCCGTGAACCAACAGCACGAGTTGTTCGAGCGCATCAGCCATCACCTCACGGTACACGCCGCGTTGCCGTGCCGCCGCCGTGCGGTCCGCCGCCTCGACCAGCCCTTTGCGCCGCCCCGTCAGCACCCCCCAGTCCAGTTCCTGCGTCAGCGACACATTGGTGCGGTTCGGCACCCCCGAGGGCGAACCGGCGAGATAAGCCACCTCCGCTTCCGGGTCCGGCAGCCGGGTTTCGGCCCTGTTGGCCGCCTCCGCCGCCCTGCGTCCCGCCAGTGCGGCGCGCAGGGTCGGGTTGTTCCGAGCGATGGTGTCGAGCAGGGCTGGCGACTGCGCGTGCAAGCTCGCCGCCGCCAGGAGTCCTGCCGCCACGAGCAGCGGGCGGCGTAGCCTGCGCGCCACACCTTTTATATAGTGCATAAAAAAAACAGTTTTGTCAGTCATCATTTTCTTCAACCTCCGAAATCGTTTGTTGTAATTTTTTCTTTTTGAAACAGCCAATGCCGCCGAACACCACGGGCACTACCACCAGGTTCAGTAGCGTGCTCGTCAGCAGTCCGCCCAGCATCACCTGTGCCATGGGGCTCTGGATTTCGTTGCCCGGCAGCGCACTGCCCAGCGCCAAGGGGATGAGCGCCAAGGCCGACGACAGGGCCGTCATCACGATGGGCAGCAGACGGTCCTGCGAACCCTGGAGCACACACTCGCGGGGCGGCAGTCCTTGGCTGTACAGCTCGTTGTAACGGTCCACCAGCAGCATGCCGCCGCGCGTGGCTATGCCGAAGAGCGAGATAAAGCCGATCACGGCGGGAATGCTCACCACGCCGCCCGTCACCACCAAGGCCAGCACACCGCCGATGAGCGCTAACGGCAAATTGAGGAGCACCACCACGGCCTGCCGCCACGAACGGAACTGCAGGTAGAGGAGCAGGAAAATCACCACCACGCTCACCACGGAGAGAGCCAGCAACAGGCGCGAGGCGGCCTCCTCGCTCTCGAACTGTCCACCGTATTCGATGTGGTACCCCTCGGGCAGCTCCACCTTCTGCTCGATGGCGCGGCGCATATCTTGCACCACGGAGCGCATATCGCGGCCTTCCACGTTGGCCGACACCACCAGTTTGCGTTGCGCGTTCTCCCGGCTGATGGTGTTAGGCCCTGCGGTCGACACCACGTCGCACACCTCGCTCAGGGGCACCTTCTGTCCCGTGCCCGTGTCGATGAGCATTTGCCTGATGCGCTCCGTGGTCGCCATGTCGTGGTCCGACATTCTCACCGTCAGATCGTACGTGCGTCCCGCGTCCTGCACTTGGCTCACCACCTCGCCTCCGAGCGCGGCGTTGACGTATTCCGAAAATTCCGGCAGGGTGATGCCGTAGCGCGCCAGGAGTGTGCGGCGCGGACGCAGCACCAGTTGCGGGCGTTCAATCTGTTGTTCCACGTTGAGGTCGGCCACGCCCTCCACGCTGCGAGTCGCTTCCTGTATGCGCAGGCCCAGGCGGTGCAGTTCGCCCAGATCCGGGCCGAACAGCTTGATGGCGATGCCCGCCTTCGTGCCCGAGAGCATGGCATCGATGCGGTGGGAGATGGGTTGGCCTATCTCGATGTTCACCCCCGGGATGGTGACCAGCTTCTGCCGGATGTCGGCCATCACCTCCTCCTTCGTGCGGTCCTGCAGCCGGAAAGGCACTTCTATCTCGCTCGTGTTCACGCCCAGGGCGTGCTCGTCCAGCTCGGCGCGCCCCGTTTTGCGTGCCACGTGCTTCACCTCCGGCACCTGCATCAGGAGCTGTTCGGCGCGCCGGCCGATGCGGTCGCTCTCCTCAAACGACACGCCGGGCAGGGTGCTGACATTGATTGTGAAGCTGCCCTCGTTGAACGGCGGCAGGAAGCTGCGGCCCAGGGTAAAGAAGAGTCCTATGGTGAGCACCACCAACACGGCGGTCGTGCCCAGCACCCAGCGTCCCGGACGGCCCGTCACGGTGCCCAGCAGCCGTTCGTAGCCGTGCTTCATGGCGCGCACCCAGCGCGGTTCGTTGGTCCTGCCGCTGTCGCCCTTGACGCGCAGCAAATAGCTGCACAGCACGGGCGTGAGGGTCAGGGCCACGAGCGTCGAGGCGAAGAGCGAAACGATGAAGCTCACGCCCAGCGGGGCGAGCATACGGCCTTCCAGGCCCGAGAGGCAGAACAGGGGGATGAAGCTCACCACGATGATGAGCGTGGAGTTGAGGATGGGCATACGCACCTCGCGCGAAGCGTCGTAAATCACCTCCATGCGTCCGCGCCGCTGCGCCGGCGGCAACAGGGCGTTGAGGCGCAGCCGCTTGTACACGTTCTCCACGTCCACAATCGCGTCGTCGACCAGCGAACCGATAGCTATGGCCATGCCGCCTATGCTCATGGTGTTGAGCGTCAGGCCCATGGCCTGCAACACGAGGAGCGTGACGAGCAGGGAGAGGGGAATGGTGACGAGGGAGATGAGCGTGGTACGCGCGTTCATGAGGAAGATGAACAGCACCAGCACCACGAAGATGCCGCCCTCGACGAGCGACTTCCGGATGTTCGATATGGAGCTGTCGATGAAGTCCTGCTGGCGGTAAAGCTCGGTGTTCACCTTCACATCGGCGGGCAAGGCGGTGCGCAGTCGGGCAATGGCCGTGTCGAGTGCCTCGGTCAGTTCGAGCGTACCCGTGGCGGGTTGTTTGGTCACCGTGAGGAGCACGGCGGGCTTGCCGTCGACCGATGCAGTGCCCATCTTGGGGCGTTTGGCACCCAGCTCCACGTCGGCCACGTCGGCCAGCACCACGGGTAGTCCGCCGGGCGTGGTGCCCACCACGGCCTGAGCCATCTCCTCCGTGCGAGCCGTGGCCACCACGCCGCGCACGATGTATTCGTTTCCGTATTCATAGAGCACGCCGCCGGCCGCGTTGCGGTTCATCTGGCGCGTAGCGTCGAGCACCTGCGAGAGCGTCACGCCGAAGTGGCGCATCCGTTCGGGGTGGAGGCGGATTTGGTATTCCAGCACGTCGCCTCCGAGCACCGTCACCTGTGCCACGCCGCCCGTGCTGAGCAGCCGTGGGCGCACGGTCCAGTCGGCGAGCGAGCGCAGGCGGCCCATGGAGGTCGTGTCGGCGGTGAGGCCCACGAAGAGCACTTCGCCCATGATACTGCTCTGCGGCCCGATGGTGGGACTGCCCACGCCTTCGGGCAACTGGTCGCCCAGCGTGGCGAGCTTTTCGGAAACAATCTGGCGGTCGCGGTACACGTCCGTGCCCCAGTCGAATTCCACCCACACCACGGAGAAACCCGTGGTGGACGAGGAGCGCACGCGGCGCACGCCGGTGGCACCGTTCACGGCGGTCTCGATGGGGAAGGTGACGAGCCGTTCCACCTCTTCGGCGGCCATGCCCCGGGCTTCGGTCATCACCACCACGGTGGGCGCGTTGAGGTCGGGGAAAACGTCGACCTCCATCCGCCAAGCCGTCCAGCAGCCCACAGCGAGCAGCAGCACGCTGAAGAACACCACCAACGGACGGTTGCGGAGAGAAAGGGAAATTATTTTGTTGAGCATAAGGTTTGAGGTTAAGGGGTTGGAGCGCTATAAAAGGCTATAAGGAGCTATAGATTACTATAGATAACTATAAATTACTATAGAGCTCTATAGAAAACTTTAGCTGGCTGTCTCCGGCGGCATAGGCCGCCGCTCAATGGCTGTGTCCTTCGGGAATCACCGTGGCGTTGGCCGCTAAGCGCACCTGCGTGGCACCTTGCGCCACCACGTGCTGGCCCGCCGTCAGGCCCGAGCGGATTTCGGTGCGGTGGCCATCGGTCGCGCCGATGGTCACCTCCTGCCGCTGATACCTTTCAGGATGGATTTGCACATACACAAAGAAAAGCCCCTGCGCCTCGGTGAGCGCCTCGTTGGGCACCGTGATGACCCCCTTCCGGGTCGCCCCCTGCAGATACACCTGCGCGAAACTGCCCGAAACCAGCCGTCCCCGGTTGGGCAGCTCGAAGGTCACGGGAACGGAAAAGCCCGTCGCGCTGCTCGCCTTCCCCTTGGAAACCAGACTGCCCCCCATCTCGCTCACGCAGTGCGCCGTTCCTGCCGGCTCATACGACAGGCGGAACGTGGCATCCTGGATTTGCGGCAACAGGGCAAAGTGGCGTTCGGGCAGGTCCGCACTCAGCTGCAGGCGTTGGCTCTGCGTCACCGTGGCCAGCGGTTGTCCCGGCTGCACATAGTCGCCCGGGCGCACCAGCACCTCCTTCACGTAGCCCGTGAAAGGCGCGGCCACGGCGCGTGTCCGGGTTTCGTTGCCCAAACTGCGGGCCGCCGCCTCCGCCGTGCGGAAACGGCTGCGTGCCTCGTCCAGTTCGCGTTGCGGCAGCAGTTTCTCCGCCGCCAGCTGCTCGGCGCGTGCCAACGCCTTGCGCGCCGCTTCCAGTTCCGCGCGGGCCGCTGCTGCCGGGTTGCCGTCGGCCATGGCCGAAGCGTTGATGACAAAGAGCTGTTGCCCCTGACGCACGGCAGCACCGTCGGCCAGGTTCTTCGTAGCCTGGCTCACGATGCCCGCCATCGTGGCCGACACCGTCGCCTCATCGCCCTGTGCCGGCAAGAGGCGGCCCGTTACCTCCACCACCTCGGCAAACTCGCCCGGCTCGACCGTGACGAGCCGCAGGCCGGCGGCTTTCGCCTGCGCCTCGGTGAAAGTGATTTCGGCGGAGTGGCCCGCGTGTTCATCAGCGTCGTGATCGTGTTCGTCCGCTTCGTGGTTGTGGCCGTCGGCCTCGGCCTCGTGGTCGTGACCCTCCGCTTCGTGGTTATGTTCCTCCGCACTGTGGTCATGACCGTCGTGTGCGTGGTCCGAATGGCACGCACCCAAGAGCATAGTCCCCATGAGGGCTATGCCGAAAAAGAATATTTTTTTCATGAAAAAGGCTTTATGGTTATAAAAAGAAGACAAGCTAAACCATAAAGCAGGGCGGTCCGCGCCGCCGCAGGTGCCGGTCCGTCAGGCCGGCCAAAAGCGGAATTTGCTTCCTATTATATATAGGAGTGGTAAGGGATGGGAAAAACAGGTTCAGCACGAGAGCCGCCCCAACCCCCACCCAGAGCCAGAAAGGCAGGGTTTCGGCGGTAGCGGCAGGCACCTGGAACACCTGTTGCGGCGTGAAGTCCACCGAGCAGGTGTGCGATGCCGGAAGGCCGTGGTCCGAATGTTCCGCCGGCAGGTCGTGCGTATGCGCATCGTGGGCACACAGTTCGAGCGCCCAGCAGGCAGCCCCGCCACGGTGATGGTGGTGGGGAAGCAACACGACCATGAGCAGCAGCGCAATGGACATGACAACGCGGAATATGCCTTTGCTGTTTTTCACGCCGCGAAGATAAGCATAATTCGCCAAGAGCCTGTTACAGACCCTATATATTTATGCCGAAGCCTTGCCCTGCCGCCGCCAAAGCATTTCCCGAAACGAAAATCCGTCTTTTCCATCTCCCAAATCAGGCTCCGGAAGCCCCAAAAACGGGCTTCGGAAGAGCAAAATCGGGTGTAATAGCAAAATATTACACCTCCTGACGCATTTTTTTCCTTTTTTCCTTGCACAATCCAAAGTACAGCTCTACTTTTGCGGTGTACTATTAAACTATTACACCGAATTAAACTTTTTCATCATGTTACAGATAAACGAAATCGACTTCAGCTACGGGCGGCGCAAGGCCCCCGTGTTCGAGCACTTCAGCCTGCGCTTCGAGCCGGGCCACATCTACGGACTGCTGGGCAAGAACGGCACCGGCAAGAGCACCCTGCTCTACCTCATGAGCGGACTGCTGCGCCAACAGCGGGGCACGGTGCTCTTTGAGGGCACCGACGTCAGGCTGCGGCGGCCCGAGGTGTTGCAGGAAATGTTCCTCGTGCCCGAAGAGATAGAGCTGCCCCACCTCAGCATGGAGCGTTACGTGCAGCTCAACGCCTGCTTTTATCCGCACTTTGACTACGAGGTGCTGATGCGCTGCATGACAGACTTCGACCTTGACCCGAAGGCCAAGCTCGACAGCCTTTCGATGGGGCAGCGGAAGAAAGCCTTCGTATGCTTCGCCCTGGCCACGGGCACCCGCCTGCTGCTCATGGACGAGCCGACCAACGGGCTGGACATCCCCTCGAAGAGCATTTTCCGGCAGGTGGTGGCGCGCCACATCACCGAGGACCGCACCCTCATCGTGTCGACCCACCAGGTGAACGACGTGGCGATGCTCCTGGACCACGTGGTGATGCTCCAAGGCTCGCACCTGCTGCTCAACCGCTCCGTAGCCGACATCTCGGCCGCCGTGCGCTGTGAAGAGCGTGCCCTGGGCGAACCCACGGACGACGCGCTCTATGTGCAGAACTCGCTCCAGGGCCACGCCGTGGTGGTGGAAAACGACGACCCCGACGACGAAACGCCGCTGGACCTCGAACTCCTCTTCTGCTGTGCCGAAGCCGGCAAACTTCCCCAAAGTCTCACCTGTTAATTCTCCTCCCGAAACAATGAAAAACTTCAGTCTGAAACGCATGGCGCAGGTGATGCGCATCACCTTCTGCCAAAATCATAAATGGTTCCTCAACATAGGCATTGCCTACCTCTTGGCCCACTTCGTCGGCCAGGCCCTGGTTTTCTACACCATAAGCAACAGCCCGGAAGCCCCGGATTGGTACATCGCCGGCCGGATGCACAGTGCCACCGGTGCCTTCGTCATGATCAGCGCGTTTCTCATCTTGGGCGGCATCTCCTTCACGTTCGACGTGCTGAAGGACAAGAACAAGCGCATCTCCATCCTGATGTTGCCGGCCAGCAACGCGGAGAAATTCGTGGCGCGGCTGCTGATCTGTACGGTGGGCGTGTGGGTGCTCAATGCCGTTTGCATCCTGCTGGCCGACGGTCTGCGGCAGCTCGTCTACCATTGGTCGGACACCCCCTTGGGTTCGGCGCTGCCTGCCCTGTGGGAGTTTATCGGAAACAACGGCACGGTCTTCTTCCGTGCGATGAGCGAGCCCTTCGTTGCCGGCCAGTCCACGGGATGGTGTGCCGTGGCGTTCGTAGTGTCCTCCGGCTTCATGACCTACAGCTTCTTCCTGCTCGGTTCGGCGGTGTTCCGCAAGCAAGCCTTCATCCTGACGGGCCTGTGCGGCCTGGGTCTCACCCTGGTGGGGACTTACGTGGCCGGCACGGTGGCCGATCTGTTCGAGTACTCCTTTACGGAAAAGGAGGTGTTTGCTTTTCTCGTCAACATCGTGCCTGTGGGTGCCGTCGTGCAGCTGTTGGTAGGTGCAGGTTTCGTGTGGCTGAGCTACCGCCTGTTCGAGCGCATGACCGTGGTGCGTCGCAATTTGTTCTAAACCAAAGTCTTTATCGTATTCCTTAGAAAGAACCACAATATGACGTTTAAAGAAAGCCAACCTATCTATGTGCAAATGGCCGACCGCCTGAGCGACGAGATACTCCACGGCACGTATGCGCCGGAGAGCCGCGTGCCCGGCGTGAGGGAGTATGCCGCGATGCTGGAGGTGAACGTGAACACGGCGGTGAAGGCTTACGAGCTGCTGGCCCGCAGGGGCGTGATTTACCAAAAGCGGGGCATGGGCTATTTCGTGGCGGCCGACGCGCCGCAGCTGATCCGCTCCGAACGACGCGCCTATTTCCGCGAACACGCCATGCCGCAGTTTTTCGCACAAATGAAACTCCTCGACATCACGCCCGAAGAGATGGTACGGGCGTACAACGCCTATCTCGAAAATACGAACAAAGCATGAGCCGGGGGCCACGCGCCCCTGTGCTCGCCCCATTTCCCCAAAAAACTACTTCCCTTATGAAAAAGCATCTGGAAATCATCATAGCGATTGCCGTATTCATCATGCTGCTGCCCATCGGGCTGCAGGTGAAGGCACAAGGCCACCGGGCCGACAGCCTGCGCACACTCAGCGAGGCCGGAGTGACCGTTTACCGGCCCGTGGCGAAACTCAAGGACGGCGCGATGGTCACCACCGTGGAGAACACACCGCTGGCCAAGGCCGGCACCGCCGAGGACGTGCTCAAACAAGTGCCCGGGCTCATGCAGAAGGGCGATCAGGAAGGCACCATCGAAGTGATTGGCAAGGGCACCCCCATCTTCTACATCAATGGGCGGCAAGTGCGCGACCTCGCGGAACTGAAGCAGCTGTCCAGCGAGGAGGTGAAGCACGTGGAGGTGATCCAGACCCCGGGAGCGAGGTACGACGCCAACGTGGCCGCCGTGGTGCGCATACGCACGGTGCGCCGCAAAGGCGAGGGCTGGGGCGTGGATGCCATGCAGGAGTACCGCCAGGGACGCTATGCCAACGACAATTCCCGGCTGAAGGTGAACTACCGACACAAGGGGCTGGACATCTTCGCCGTGGCGGGACTCAACGGCGGACGCTTCTACTGGAACTCGCCCTCCGACCAGCTCACCGTGACGCCCGACACGCTGTGGTACCTGCCCATGGGACAGAACATGAAGGGTAAACAGCTCTACGCCGACTATACCGCCGGTTTCAACTTCGACGTGGACGAGAACCACTCCTTCGGACTCCGCTATCAGGCCAAACAGACTCTCAAAAGCACGGGCTACTTCAGCCTCGACAGCCGCATCCTGGCCAACGGCGAATACTACGACCAATTGCTGAGCCAGGGCGAGGAGGACAACGATGCCGACTTGCAGCACGACCTCAACCTTTACTACGTGGGCAAGCTCGGAAAGGGAGAACTCTCCACCGACCTCAGCCTCTACGCCAACGGCGACAACAAGACGAACGTGACCAACGAAACGAGCCAGGAACACGACGACCGCTACGTGCCCTCTGTGAGCCGCACCCGTAACCGCCTCTGGGCGGCCAAGGTGGCCTACGAATGGCCGTGGCTGGGCGGTAAGGTGAGCCTCGGCACGCAGTACCAGCTGACCAACCGCCACGACGACTACTACATCCCGCTCAACAACTTCGGCCTGCAGGCCACCAACACCAAGCAGGAGGAAAAGAACGTGGCCGGCTTCGTGCAGTGGAGTGCCGTGCTGGCACGCCGTTACCAGCTCTCCGCTGGACTGCGCTACGAGCACGCCGCCTACGACTACTCCACCGAGGGCGTTCACAACCCCGACCTCTCGCCCACGTACAACAACCTGTTCCCCTCCTTCTCCCTTGCCACGGCATTCGGGCAGGGCGCGAAGGCACTGCAGCTGATGTTTTCCTATACCGCCAAGACGCAAAGGCCGCAGTACGGACAGCTGTCCAACAAGGTGACCTACGGCAACCGCTTCCTCATGCAGAGCGGTAACCCCGACCTGAAGCCCACCACCATCCACTCCGTGAACCTCACCCTCGTGCGCGGCAGCTGGCAGGCCGTGGCCATGATGGACCACTATCAGGACGGCATCCTGTTCTGGGGACGCTCGTTGCCCGACCACCCTTCCATCACGAAAATATCCTTCCTCAACAAATCGTTCACGCAGCTGCAGGGCATCCTCACCTATGCGCCGCGCTTCAAGTACTGGCAGCCGCGCTTCACGGCGGTCTACACGCAGACGTTCTGCGAGCTGCCCGTGATGAACGGCACGCGCAAGTTCAACAACCCGCTGTTCCACTTGTCCACGGTGCAGGTGTTCAAACTGCCGGCCCGGATTGACCTCACGGCGGTCTACAGTTTCCAGACCAGGGGCAACTACCAGAACGTGAAGATAGACAAGCAGAGTCACTATACGGAGCTGTACGCCTCGCGCAGCTTCCTGAACGACGCGCTCACCGTAACGCTCGGCGGCCGGGACCTTCTGCACAATGTGGGCTCGCGCAACCTGGTCTTCATGGAGAACTCCCGTTTCCTCCAGGGCGGCAAGGGCGACACGCGACAGTTCTTCGTAAAACTGCACTACAAGTTCAACGCCATGCGCGACAAGTATCGCGGCAAGAGCGCGGTGGAGGAAATCATCAAGCGACTGTAGAAGAGAAAAAAGATGATGGTAGGTGTTTAAAAGTAGTTTATGTCTACATGATTAGTCATACCTAAGCTTTAAACACCTACCTAACTTTTTGAGGTGATGCTATGCCTTTCCAAAAAGTCCGGGAGTTGTTTTGTCAACTCGTCGAGCTCGACAAAATAGTCGGCGACTTGTAAAGAAGACTTCACACCGTGTCCTGCCGGGACTGGCAATAATGTAAAATGTAAAATGTAAGTAGGTGTTGAAAATTAGTTGATATCATGTGTGCTCTATTGGGATGCAGTTAGTTTCTTTTTTTGAGGGAGCATAGCGGGCTATGTGACCGAAAAAACAAGAAACTAAATGCGCCCAAGAGGGGACAGATGATATATGCAAACTTTGATTAATCATATAAAT
>JALEYW010000028.1:0-39143 GCA_022773145.1 Bacteroidales bacterium | reverse complement strand
CTGCCGAATCCTTTAATGCTAAGATAAAAGCTTTCAGAACTCAGTTCCGTGGAGTGGGAGACATAAAATTCTTTATGTTCAGACTGGCAACACTATACGCTTGACATTACCGCCACCCACCGGAATAATCCGCTGACCCATTATTCCCCACTAAATTTCTACTGTGCCCAAAATATTCAAAGGAGCAAGATAACAAACTGACAAGTATCTATCAGGCATAAAGAATAGAAAAGTGCTACTCCCCCAATGAGAAATAGCACTTATGAGGTACCCAGCAGATTCGAACTGCTGTACACGGTTTTGCAGACCGCTACCTAGCCACTCGGTCAGGGTACCAATAATTGTTTTGTTGCGGTGCGTACGGGACTCGAACCCGTGACCCCATGCGTGACAGGCATGTATTCTAACCAGCTGAACTAACGCACCTAAGCAGGAGAAATTCTTTGTTTAGAAATCCAGCCATAATGGCTTTTTCCTGTTAGCGAGTGCAAAGGTAGACATTTTTTTCTTTCCTCCAAATTTATCTGCTTGTTTTTTTGAAAAATATAAAGTCTGCGAGCAAGTGGGTGGTAGGTAGGGGGATTAACTGTGATGGTTTTTGAAAACCTTTGTGATGTTCCACGCTTGCATTCCTGCATTGCCGCCCGTCAATAATTACCGGAGGGTCTGGGTGGGAATATCGAAAAAGAATGTTTTTGAAAGGTCGTGTCGATAATTCTCTAATAGTGTTTTAGAAAGCTCAACACTCTCAATTGAAGCCAAAGGAACGACATAGATTTCCGCGGGTTCAGCAGGCGTACCGCCTATTCCGATAATCACGAATACGGGAATATTCCTTTCTTCCGCAAATTGACGATACCGATTTAGTTGTTCGGTATACGACCACCGCAGTTTGTTTTGCGTATTGAACTTTGCTCTCCACTTACACTCTACGGCAAAGGCATAAGTTTTATCGCGCAGCGTAAAAGTAAATTCCATGTCGGGATAAGTGCTCGATTCTGCATAGATACCATTACTATGCTTGTCACCTCTCCACTCTTTAAGGGAGAAGTACTTCCGAGAAAAACGTGATACAACATATTTCTCAAACTCTATTCCCTTTGCACTATTATCCTTGTTATCCTGTTCATCCGAAGTATCCGATTTTTCTTCAGACTGCTCGATTGTTTCCTCTACTTTCTCTTTTGTGTGTACTACTGCCTCGGATACACTCTCGTTATCCTTATGATTTGCACATAAAAAGTAGACACCTGCAACAATACAGACTAATCCTGCAACAATCAAGATATAAGCCATTTTCATAAATTAAAAGTGAAAATACTATTTTGAAAAAAAGATAAAGTAAAGAGTGCGTCGCATTGAAAGTAGCAAACAAACAGACTATCAGCCAACTAAAAAGTCGAAGACTCCGTAAAGTCTCCGACTTGATTGTTGCGGAGGCCCGACTCGAACGAACGACCTCCAGGTTATGAGCCTGGCGAGCTACCAACTGCTCCACTCCGCGTTTAAAGGCTTAGGTTTAACCCTTAGCTCTTGTTTGCGAGTGCAAAGGTAGATTATTAATTTGTAGCTGCCAAATATTTAAGTTGTTTTTTTCAAAAAAAGTTTTTCGACAAAGGAAATTGCGTTTGATAACGTGCTACAACTCCAGCACGACGGCACCATAGGCTGGCACGTCAATATAGATAGGCGTGTCCGGTTTGAAGTCCAACGTTTGGATTTGACCCGAGAGCAGACAGTGGGCAGAGCGCATTCCTCGGTGCAGGTTAAAGTAGTCGAAGGCGTGATTGGGCACTACTACGCCTGCGTGAATCTGCACCGCGTCGAAGTTCACCACAATCAGCAACGTCTGCCCGCCGGTCGATTGGCGCATGAAAGCATACTGTTTGTCGCAGTTGTAGCCGTATGAATGGGAATAATTAACGTATTGCAGGTCATAGAAACTTCCGTCCACCAGGGCACGTTCGCTGCGACAAAGTTGCACCACGCGCCGATAGAAATTATAGAGTTCTTTTTCCTGTTTCGTCAACTGCGCCTCCGGCTTTTTCGCCGTCAGTTTGCGCAGCGAAGCCACTGACCAGTAATCGAATATCGTGGTGCGGCCATCGCTACCGCTAAATCCTTCGGCCTCCATGGCGGGTTCTCCGATTTCCTGTCCTGCGTATACCATAAACGCACTGGTTCCCATCATCGCGCTCACCACCAGTGCGGGCAAGGCCTTGCGTGCGTCGCCAGCGAAGAAGGCCGAGGCAATGCGTTGCTCATCGTGGTTTTCTAAGAAGTTCAGCATGTGAGGTCGGATGTCGTCAATAGCTTGCCAACAGCCTGTAATGCAGCTGGCTGACCAGCCTCCAGCCACGATGCCACGAAGCGTATCATAAAGGCCTACTTTATCATACAAATAATCGAAGCCGCTCGCTATGTAGTGGCGGTATTCTGCGGGATTGTACACCTCTGCTATGAAAAGCACTTCCGGATATTTCTCCTTCACCTTCTTCGTGGCATAAGCCCAGAACTCAGCGGGCACCATTTCCGCCATGTCGCAACGGAACGCATCCACCCCTTTCTTGGCCCAGAAGAGTAGGATATCCGTCATCTTCAGCCACGTTGAGGGAACAGGTGTGAAGTGCGTTTGTCTGCCGCCGAGATAGTCCACGCCGTAGTTCAATTTCACCGTTTCGTACCAGTCGTTACGTGAAGGCCAGGCATCGAAGTGATCATTGCCTGTCACTTTTGCCGGTGTTTCATCGTAAGGAATTTCCGAACGACGTTCTGTGTCGAAACCCGTGTGCAGGCTTTGTCCCGGGATGTAGTAGAAGTTGTTGTTCGGGTCAAATGCTTTCGTCGTATCGTCGTTTGCACCGAGGTCCTTCACCCCTTTGGGACAGGCATCGCTCCCGTACTGTCGGGCCACATGATTCGGAACGAAGTCGATGACCATTTTCAGTCCTGCCTTATGCGTGCGGCACACGAGATTTTCAAATTCCTTCATGCGGTTCGGCACGTTGGTGGCCAAGTCGGGATCAATGTCGTAATAGTCCTTGATGGCATAAGGCGATCCGGCACGTCCTTTCACCACGGCGGGATGGTCGGGTTTGATACCATATTCCTCATAGTTTGTTTGCGTGGCATGCTCCAGCAACCCCGTAAACCATACGTGGGTAAAGCCGAAATCGGCAATACGTTTTAACTGTGCCGCAGTAAAGTCATTCATTTTGGCGCAGCCATTTTGTTCCAAGGTACCTCCCGGCACATTGTTTGTTTTATGATTGGTATAAAGACGGGTAAATATTTGATATATTAGCGGTTTCATAATTAGTTTTTGTGATGAAAGAAACAGGCTGAAAATAATATGGAATTCTCACATGGATAAAACAGGATAGATAAACAGGGAAACGAGTTGGCAGGCCTGTCAGACGTTACGCATTCAGTTACTCACCGGATGCGTAAAGCCACTTCAAGCCCACTGCCAACTCGTTTGGCGATGAGGAGAGCTACCTCTCGCCGTATTCATTCTGCGCGCAATCAATCATTTACGCCATGTGCTCTCACCTGATCATTTCCCTTGCAGATTTTCACAATCATACCCTGCAAGGTCTTGCCGGGACCACATTCGGTAAAGTCCGTCGCACCGTCAGCCACCATGTTATTCACTTCTTTGGTCCAAAGAACCGAAGCCGTAAGCTGAGCAATCAGGTTAGCCTTGATTTCTTCCGGGTCGGTATGCGGCATTCCGTCCACGTTTTGGTAAACCGGGCAGATAGGTTTATGAAATTCCGTAGTGGCGATAGCCCTTTCCAACTCCTCCTGTGCAGGCTGCATCAAAGGTGAATGGAAAGCTCCTCCTACGGGCAACACCAATGCACGCTTTGCGCCGGCTTCTTTCAATCGCTGGCAGGCCACCTCAATGGCTTCTGCCTGTCCTGAAATAACCAGCTGTCCGGGGCAGTTGTAATTTGCCGGTACCACAACTAACCCTGTTTCCTCGCGTACGGCGGCACAAACTTCTTCCACTTTGTCATCGGCCAAAGCGATAATTGCGGCCATTGTGCCGGGTTGTGCTTCGCAAGCCCGTTGCATGGCAATGGCACGGGCGGCTACAAGCCGCAGGCCGTCTTCAAAACTCAGGCAGCGCGAAGCCGTCAGGGCAGACAATTCGCCCAAGGAGTGACCGGCCACCATGTCGGGCTGGAAATCGGCTCCCATACAAAGCGCACTGACCACACTGTGCAAGAACATGGCCGGCTGCGTAACCTTGGTTTGCTTCAGTTCCTCATCTGTTCCGCTGAACATGATATCAGTAATGCGGAAACCGAGGATTTCATTGGCTTTTTCAAAAAACTGTTTCGCGATGGGATGCTTTTCATACAAGTCCTTGCCCATGCCTACGAATTGCGCGCCCTGTCCGGGAAAAACAAATGCCTTCATATAATTATTGTATTTCTTATAGATGTTAATATGAATGAAGCCAGCCGTCAGGTCGTCACTCTGCAACGGAAATCCGGACTATTGACAGCAATGTCCCCCATTCCGGCTACATTCTGAGGACCAGCCTTTATTCCTTGCAAAGATAGCGCAACAGAGACGAAAAGCAAAAGAAAACCCGAAGTTTTGCATAACCTCATGCAAAATGGACATGCTTACAAGCAAAAAGGAACGGAAAAGAAAACTTTAGGTTACAAGTCGGCAGGCAGCAGATACATGGCTCCGTGTCCTGCCCCGGCATGATAATCACCCCCTTTGCGCAAGGCATTGGTTAGGAACTTCTTAGCCCCTTCCACAGCCGCAGGAAGTCCGTAACCCCTAGTCGTAAGTGCTGCAATGGCCGACGAGAGCACGCACCCCGTTCCGTGGGTATTAGGTGTCTCCACCCTATCGCTCTCAAACGTATGAAGACCATCTGCAAAAAGCACATCAACCGGACGGCCTGCTGCATGTCCGCCCTTCACCAGCACGGCCACCCTGCCCCACTTGTCCGACAACATACCAGCCCATTCCTTGGGTGTGCCATCCGGATTTCCCGACAGAGCCACAGCCTCCGGAATATTGGGAGTTACCAAGGTGCAAAGAGGCATCAGCTCCTTATCCATCGTCTCAACAGCCTCCTCATCAACAAGCCTTCGACCGGAACTCGAAATCATCACCGGGTCCAACACGACGAAAGCCGGCCTGAACCGCCTCAGGGCTTCGGCCACCGCCTTAGCCACAGCAGCATTGGGCAACATACCGATTTTTACAGCATGCGGCATAAGGTCCTGCATCGCGCAGGCTATCTGCCGGTATACTAGTTCTGCATCGACGGGCACACTATCGCGCACACCCAGCGAATTTTGCACTGTCAGAGCCGTCGGCACAGCTTGTCCATAACAGGCCAACAGGGTGAATGTTTTCAGATCGGCTTGCAGCCCCGCACCTCCCGAAGGGTCCGAACCTGCCACTGACATACAAACGCTGTATTCTTTCATCATTACTTGATTTCTGAATATTCTTTCTTGTTTAAGCTTCGGAGGTTATGAGGGGATAAGGTTATGAGGTTACTTTCGAAAGTTGAATTTATTGCTAAATATGCCCGTTTCAGTGTGCCGAAAGAAGTCCTATCCGCACAAAAACACCTCCTGAAAAAAACTCAGAGGTTTCCAAGGATGGCTGTTCCTTGGAAACCTCTGGCATACATCTTCCACAGCCGCATTTTCCGAACGGCATCATGTGCTGGAACTTGAAAGAATCCGACCTGCCCACGCTACGGTGAAAAAGGAAAGGTCAAATCTTCAGGCAGACACATTGATGCTCCGGACCGTTGCTACCGGGGAAGAAAAAGGAAATCCTTGTTAGTCGAGCTGAGCCAACTTATTGTCAGAACCCAGAACCTCCACAATCTTGTGTTCGTAGAGCTTCTTCATGTTCTCACGAGCGGGACCCAGATACTTACGCGGGTCAAATTCACCCGGTTTTTCGGCGAACACCTTACGTACGGCAGCCGTCATGGCCAGACGAGAGTCGGAGTCAATGTTGATTTTGCAAACTGCGCTGGCAGAAGCCTTGCGGAGCTGTTCTTCGGGAATACCTACAGCATTGGGAAGTTTACCACCATACTTGTTGATGGTGTCAACTTCTTCCTGGGGCACGCTGGAAGAACCGTGGAGCACGATGGGGAAACCGGGAAGTTGTTCCATCACAGCGTCGAGCACGTCGAATGCGAGGGGAGGAGGAACCAAGCGGCCCGTCTTCTCATCGCGAGTACACTGTTCCGGCGTAAACTTGTAAGCACCGTGGCTGGTACCGATAGAAATGGCCAAGCTGTCGCAACCCGTACGAGTAGCAAAATCTACAACTTCTTCGGGTTTGGTATAGTGGCTTTCTGCGTGGGAAACTTCGTCTTCTACACCGGCCAAAACACCGAGCTCACCTTCAACGGTTACGTCGAACTGATGTGCATAGTCAACCACCTTCTTCGTCAGAGCCACGTTCTCCTCATAGGGAAGTCCGGAACCATCAATCATCACTGAGCTAAAGCCCATGTCGATGCAGCTCTTGCAAGTTTCAAAAGAATCGCCATGGTCGAGGTGCAACACAATTTCAGGGTGTTTGCAACCCAGTTCCTTAGCATATTCCACGGCACCTTCGGCCATATAGCGAAGCAGAGTCTGGTTGGCATAGGCACGGGCGCCCTTGGAAACCTGAAGAATTACAGGGCTCTTTTTCTCGGCGGCTGCCTGGATGATGGCCTGGAGCTGCTCCATGTTGTTGAAGTTGAAGGCGGGGATTGCATAGCCTCCGTCAATGGCACGCTTGAACATCTCGCGGGTGTTCACCAAACCTAAGTCTTTGTAGTTTATCATAATTGTTTGTTGTAAGAAAAAAGAATAATTGGGTTTGTGTGATGCAAAAGTACTGTATCTGTTTTTTTTGTGCAAGGAATAACCTTGATTTTTACAACTGAATTTCGGGGTGTTCTATAAATTAGGTTTTAAAAATATCCTATGCGTCTACTCACTTATTCCGGCAGCCTGCTATTTTACAGAACACCCCTTTATGAAGTGGCTGAAGATTTTTGGGGAGGCAATACCCAACTGACTTCGGACAGATGTAAGCTCATCTGCGGTATTTGATATGCTTCAATGTGCTTAGCATGATCATATAACACGACGATTCTGCGTCACAAGTGGCGAACTTTTTCTCCCGACTCGACGAGTAAGAAAAAATAGTGGCGGACTTGTTATACATCATGCGACAAACCGCGACAAACTCACCTCTTAAAAGACCGCACAGCACAAATCAAAAATAGTCTTAAATCCTTAACTTTCTCAACACCTATTTACCACAAACACTTTACCGCATCGCGCAGGTATATATACGTAATTTTGCCTTAATAAAATCATTCAATCTTTCAGCTCACCTCATAACCCATTGAAAACCAGCGGATTTAAAATGAAGATTATATCAGACAACTCTATTAAAGCCTCATCCCAAACCTTCATCTCGTGATTTTAATATTTTATACTATAACGATGTTTTTTTAATATACATGTCCCCTTTTTGTCACCCTGCTCATTGTTCATTTTTTGTAACCATGAAGCACTCTTCATCGTGAGAACTTTTTCAAGGTATTATCCCCCCAAGATTACATTTACAAGAAAGAGAGCAAGGGTTACCCATCAGACAACCTGTCATGCGCACCGGTATTCCACGTATAACCTCTCTCTATATATAACGATAATAATCTGTTAAAAATCAATTATTAAGATATTATATATTAGAGTATCACTTTAATTAAAAGGCGGTTTCCAGCCGGGAAAGGCCGGACTGTGGGAGCTTGTGACAGGACTTCTGAAGATGATGCAACATTGAAATAGCAGGACCTTCATTCTGAAACGTCTGAAAATCAAAACATTTCAACCAAACATGAAGGTTTGAACGATTTTTTCAAGGATAAAAAACACGTATATAAGAGAGGTACCTTACAGGGCAAAAAGGAGATTTTCACGAAACAGCACGAACTCTCTACCGACTGCGACGAAGTTGCCAAGTGTTATAAAGATTATGCCAGATGCTATAAAAACCTCCGGCAAGCGAGGTTACAGGATTGAGAAAAGTGTAGCCCATCCAAATGGCAAATACCGTATTTTTCTGCCCCAAAGCCTGTGCCGTACTGATGGGAAGTCCCACGCGACACCCTACCACGCGACCCAGCCAAAACTGCACCCCACAACATACAAGCGAGGCCAAAGCGATACCAAACAACTGAATCACCGGATGATGTGTGCAAACAATACTGTGGGTGGTAACGGCAATAGCCAGACAAAGAGCCACAGCCCACAGATAGAACGCTACATTGTGAAACTTTACCACCCAACGATGAAGCCTCGGCAAACAAAAACGCACCAGCTGTGCAACGATTAAAGGGAATATCAACAAAGGAAATACTTTGGAGATAATCAGCGAAAAAGCACTGTAAAAGCAGCCCGTTTGATGGGGATAGACCAGAGGAACACAGAGAGGCACAACCAAGGCTGTCGCCAGATTGATCAACAGTGTGTACATGGTTACGTCGGCTGCATCGCCATGGAGTTTCTGCGTAACCACGGCAGCCGCAGTAGCCGTAGGACAAATGAGGCACAGCATGGCGCCTTCTATCACCACAGCAACTCCCGCACTCAAAGAGCAAAAATGAAGCACCAGTGTGAGCATTACAAATAGGCCGCACTGGAACAGCAACAACCATCCATGCGACCGGCGCAGGCGCAACTGCCGTATGTCTATTTTACAAAAAGAAATAAACAACATACTGAAAATCAGCATGGGCTGAACCATCGCCACTGTGGGAGCCGCAAGCTGGCGGACTACAGCAGGCCAGGGAAGAAGGGCGTACAAGAAATAAGCTGCTACGCCACTGACTATCGCTATCGGCAATGTCCAGTTTTTGAGAAACGTAAACATAAGTTTTTGCTGAAATAAATAACATTCGGTATTCGGCTACAAGCACACAGCCTTTTTTGCATACATTCCTGACACGCAACAGCCACATCAGGAAATAGCAGAGAAATTGACTGTTTGCTTTTTCAAGAGTCTCAAATGGCTCCACACCATCTGGTTCTGCGGAAGATTTTCCTGTGCATCGGTTTGCAGCAGAAAGAGGGCGTCCTCACGGGCCACTTCCATCAATTCACGGTCCTTGGTGATGTGAGCAATATGCAGATTAAAAGGTATGCCGCTCTGAGCCGTACCTTCCAAGTCGCCCGGTCCGCGGAGTTTCAAATCCTCTTCTGCTATCACAAAACCATCGGCCGTATCGGTCATCACCTTCATGCGCCGGTGTGTGTTTTCAGACAACTGGTTGCCCGTCATCAAAATACAGAAAGACTGTGCAGAACCGCGCCCTACCCTGCCCCGCAACTGATGCAACTGCGCCAGCCCAAAGCGGTCGGCATTTTCTATGACCATCACGGAGGCATTGGGCACGTTTACTCCCACCTCAATCACGGTGGTTGATACGAGAATCTGCGTTTCTCCGGCTTTGAAAGCCTGCATGGCTGCCTCTTTTTCCGCCGGTTTCATACGTCCGTGGACCATGCCCACTTTAAAATCCGGGAAAGCCTCCACCAGTTGCGCGTAGCCGGTTTCCAAATCGCGAAGTTGCTGCTTTTCATTTTCCTTTATCAGTGGATAGACCACATAAACTTGTCGTCCCTGCTTGAGTTGTTGAAGCAGCCCCTGGTTGAGCATCGGACGGTCGGCCTGACGGTAATGTACCGTTTGCACCGGCTTGCGACCGGGCGGCAACTCGTCAATAATGCTCACATCCAAATCGCCATACACCGTCATGGCTAACGTGCGCGGGATGGGTGTGGCCGTCATCACCAGCACATGAGGCGGCGTAATGTTCTTTTGCCACAACCGGGCACGCTGTTTCACGCCAAAGCGGTGTTGTTCGTCAATCACGGCAAGGCCCAAATTGAGGAAGTTGACGGTGGGCTCAATCAAAGCATGGGTTCCCACCAGCAACTGAACGGAACCATCGGCCACCCCTCGGAGTATTTCTGTCCTTTCCTTCAGCTTTGTACTACCTGTGAGCAAGGCTATCTTCACAGGAAGGCCCTGAAGATAGGACTGCATGGAAAGAAAATGTTGTTGCGCCAGGATTTCCGTCGGAGCCATAACACAGGCTTGAAAATGGTTGTCTATGGCCAAAAGACAGCAAAGCAATGCCACCATGGTCTTGCCGCTGCCCACATCACCCTGCAACAACCGGTTCATCTGTTTGCCAAGGGACAAATCACGCCTAATCTCGCGCACCACACGCTTCTGCGCGTTGGTGAGTTGAAAAGGCAGGTGGTGGTGATAGAAATCCAAAAAGAGATTGCCCACCTTGGGAAAGACAAATCCCTTGCCCGCCAAACGACGATGGTGGGTGGTGCGCAAAATATCAAGTTGCAAATAGAAAAGCTCTTCAAACTTCAGTCGACGAGTGGCTTCCGGCAAGGTCTCCGCTCCTGACGGCCGGTGGATTTCATGCAGGGCTTCACTGAGCGGCATCAAATGATGGCGCGAAAGCAGAAAATCCGGCAACGTTTCGGCAATGGAAGTCTCACCAAGCAGGGAGAAAGCATGCTCTACAAGCCGGGCCATGACGTTCGACGTGAGTCCTTGACGCTTCATGCGGTCCGTTGTATGGTAATGGGGTTGCATGGTTCCGCGTAGTTCATCGGAAGAGCCCACATCCTCCATCTCCGGATGGGCAATGTTGATGCGACCGTTGAAATTGGCAGGTTTTCCAAGCAAGAGATAGGGGTGGTTAAACTGCAACCGTTTGTCAGTCATCTTTATACCCCTAAACCACACCAGCTCTATCACGCCTGTCCCATCAGAGAAGAGTGCTGTCAGACGTTCCTTTCGTCCGACTCCCTCCACGTTCTTTGCCACAATCTGCCCCTTCAGTTGCACATAAGGCATACCGTCCACCAAATCGGCCACCCGGTGGATCACACTGCGATCAATGTATTTATAAGGAAAATGGTACAACAAATCGCGCAGGGTGAAGATTTGTAATTCCTCACCCAACCACTTGGCTCTCATAGGGCCTACCCCCTTGAGATACTTGATGTCTGTCTGTAAAATATCCATGCTTTCTTACAGCCTTGCATTCGCATGGGCTTCCGAAAAGATATCTTCCGCCATAAAGGCCGTCAAAGCAACAAAAATCAGCACTTGATATGATCCGTAAAACCGGCAGGATGACCTATATAGCCCATTACTGTAGCCACTTCATCGACCAAAGAGGGATTTTTCACCAATCTGCGAGCTATGGCAAAGGCAAAATGATGCGCTGCAGCCGGACCACAAGCCGTGATAATATTATCTTGTTCAACCACATAGGCATCGTCATGATAAATAGCTCCTTCAATGTATTCCTGCATTCCCGGATATATCGTGGCATGCTTGCCTTTCAGTATACCGGCCGCTCCAAACACCATCGGAGCTGCACAAATAGCTGCTACAATAGAACCTTGCAGGAACTGTTGCTGAACAGCCAAACGAAGCACACTATTACCGGCCATCGTCTGCGCTCCCTTACCGCCTCCGGGAAGTACCAAGGCATCGCAATGTATCAAGTGGTTTTTACGAAACAGACTGTCGGCTTTCACCACCACGCCATGGGCACCGGTAACAACGCGCTTGCCTGTCACACTCAAGGTTTGTACCTGCAAGCCGCAGCGGCGCAGAATATCAATGGTTCCAATGGTTTCTATTTCTTCAAAACCGTCAGCCAAAAACAAATAAATCATTTGAAAAAAGAGATAAATAAATGTTATCCTAAAGCAGGTGTTGGAAATGGGTTCATCATTCAGTACCTACTTGTCAGGAATAAATTCACACAAAACGCACAACGCAGGAACTATGCCAAACACGCCCGATACAGACGGATGGTTTCCTTCAGCCCCAGGTAAAGTGCATCGCACACCAAAGCATGCCCGATACTGACTTCGTCCACCCAAGGTATACACTCATGAAAGTAAGCCAAATTTTCCAGGCTCAAATCGTGACCGGCATTCAGTCCCAGCCCTATCTCGCGACAATACGCCGCCGTCTCCACAAAGGGAGCTATGGCCTCAGAGCGGTTGTTGGCATAATGGGCTGCATAAGGTTCGGTGTACAACTCCACGCGATCAGCACCCACTCTTTGCGCACCGGCAGCCATCTGCTTGTCGGCAGCGATGAAGATGCTGGTACGAATGCCGGCAGCCTTGAACCGTTCCACTACTCCGGCCAGAAAACGTTCGTGCCGACACGTATCCCAACCGGCATTGGAGGTGATTTGATCAGGCGAATCGGGCACCAAAGTGACCTGTGCAGGACAAACCTCAAGCACCAAATCACAAAAAGCCTCTGAAGGATAGCCTTCTATGTTGAACTCGGTTGATAAAAGCGGGCGCAATGTTAACACATCGCTGCGACGAATATGACGCTCGTCGGGACGAGGATGAACTGTTATGCCCTGCGCACCAAACCGTTCACAATCAAGTGCAGTCTGAAGCACATCGGGATTATTGCCTCCCCGGGCATTGCGCAAGGTGGCCACTTTATTTATATTTACGCTTAATTTTGTCATAAATTCTACCGTTTGAGGGCATCGCTTATACAATTTATATGCAAGAATGCCTGTCATTATCCATACGGTGGGCAAAAATACAATTATATATAATGTTTGCACTAAAAATTTTAGGATTTTAAAACTGCACACAAGAATTTTTTATATTTTTATCACTAACTAAAACATAACAACCCCAAAAAAACAATCAAAAAGCTCTCGTCCGATCGAAAAATAGGTCACATTAAACAATCAAATGGCATACAACACAAACATTCCATAGCCATACGGAAGATTTATACGGCACTTTGTCTTGATAAACGTCTTGCTGTTCCAGCAAAAACATGTACATTTGCAGCTACCGTTTAGGAATTTTTCTTAACCCACAATCATGGACTATTCTCAACTTCGCTTCGCCCTGTTCGGCAATATTTATCAAACAAAAAAGAACCAATACGTAGCGGCTATCCTGCAAAAACTTTGCTGTCTGCAAGTGCAAATTTGCATAGAAGCCAACTTTGCCGATTTTATCCGCCGCGAGTTGGGAGTGGACACGGAGCTGTTTGAAACTTGGCAACCCGGCTCACCCTTGCAGGCGGATGTGGCCATCTCCATTGGCGGCGACGGTACTTTTTTGGGTACAGCAGCAAAAGTAGGCACGGCGGGCATCCCCATTCTGGGCATCAACACAGGGCGACTGGGCTTTTTGGCCGACGTTTCGCCCGAAGCCATCGCGCCATCGCTCGAAGCGTTTTGCAAAGGATGCTATGTAGTGGAAAAACGAAAAGTGCTCAGCGTGGAAACGAGCATGGAGTTGCCGGCCGACTTTTATCCCCACGCCCTGAACGAAGTGGCGGTGTTGAAACACGACAACTCATCGCTCATAGAAATAGCCACTTATATTAACAACGACTATTTGGCCACCTACCTGGCAGACGGTTTGATTGTTTCTACGCCCACCGGGTCGACAGGCTACTCGCTCAGTGTGGGAGGCCCCATCTTGGCTCCTCAGTCGGGCACGTTCTGCCTTGCACCCGTGGCACCCCACAGTCTGTCGGTCAGGCCGGTAGTGGTGAAGGACGACGTGGAAATACGCTTGCACATCCGCAGCCGCAGCAACAACTTCTTGCTGGCCGCCGACGGACGCAGTATTTCCCTGCCCCACTCCACAGTCGTAACCTTGCGCCGTGCCGCTCACACGGTGAAGGTGGTAAAGATTGAACACACGCATTTCTTCGACACCCTGCGCGACAAACTGATGTGGGGGCTGGACCAAAGGAAGTAAGGTGTAATTCAACTTTGCAAAAGTTGAAAAGTTTATAGTTTAGGGTTTACCATACGTTTGGGGCGGCTTGCCCTGACATAGAATAAACTTTAATCTCTTCAACTAAAAACATCAAACCATACCCCCGCAACTCCTAATGACTCGTTCTATACCCCACATACTCCGTTTTCTGCTGGGCCATTTGAAAGGGCACCGTCTTCAGGCCACGCTCAACACGCTGGTAGGCAGCTGTATCGTTGCCGCCGACCTGGGCTTTGTTTGGGCCACAAAGCTGGCCGTCGACATTGCTACGGGCCACCGCACCTCGCCGGGACTGGGCTGGGCGTTTTGCATCATTGCCGCCATGATGGCCGCCCGCATTTTCTTTGTGGTGGCTTCGCGGTGGATTCAGGCTTTGCTGGGCGTAAAGGCGCAGAATAATATGCGCAAGTACATTTTCGGTCATCTGCTGCAATGTAGCTGGAGCGACTTGCGCAGTTACCATACGGGTAACCTGACCAATCGATTGGAGCGCGATGTAACAGACGTAGTCAACTTTTCCACCGAAACTGTACCCTCCTTCATCACCACCACGCTGCAATTCGTCGGGGCTTTCCTTTTTCTTTTCCTGATGGACAGCACACTGGCTCTCATCATCGTGTGCATCATCCCGTTCTTTGTCATCACAGGCAAACTCTATGTGAAACGGATGCGCGAGCTCTCGCGCCAAACCCGCGACCACGAAAGTCGCATCCAAGCTATCTTACAGGAAACACTGCAACACGCATTGGTGGTGAAAACGCTGCAACGCACCGATTATTTCACCCACATTTTGCATAACCGCCAGGAACAACTGCATCGTTGTGTACTCACCCGTACACGTTATGCCACACTTTCGGCAACGCTCTTAAATCTGGGATTTGCTACGGGTTATTTCGTAACCTTTGCCTGGGGAGCAACCAGTTTGGCTGCAGGACAAATATCCTACGGAGCTATGTTGGCTTTCGTCCAACTGGTGGGACAAATTCAGGGTCCCGTGCGCAATTTAACCAAATTCATCCCCATTTTCATCAGTTCGTTTACGGCAGCAGAACGGCTCATGGAGCTGGAAGCACTGCAGAACGAAAAAGAAGAACCTATCCCCCAACCGCTACACGATCCGTTGGGCATTGAATTACATCATGTGTCGTTCAGCTACACACCCGCTTCTCGCACCATTATACAGCAACTTTCATATTCATTTCCACCGGGAACGACCACTGCTATCGTGGGAGAAACGGGTGCAGGAAAGACCACGCTCATCCGATTGCTGCTGGCTTTAGTCTACCCTACGGAAGGACATATTTGTATCACCGACTCATCAGGGCAAAGCATACCTATTTCGGCCGCCTCACGCCGACTGTTCTCATACGTTCCTCAGGGAAACACCTTATTCTCTGGCACAGTACGTTCCAATCTGCAGCAAGCGAAACCGGATGCCACGGAAGAGGAAATGTTCTACGCGCTGCACACGGCAGCGGCGGACTTTGTCAACTCTAAACCGCTGGGGCTCGACACGCCTTGCGGAGAAGCAGGCGGTGGTTTATCGGAAGGACAAGCACAACGCATTGCCATCGCACGGGCTTTACTCGCAGGTGGCCGTATCCTGATATTGGATGAAGCGACTTCAGCTTTGGATCCTGCTACTGAACAACGTGTTTTACAGCAGATAGCCGGCAGCTATCCGCATCACACCACCATCATCATCACCCACCGGCCGGAGGCACTCAAATATGCCGACCAATGCCTCAGGCTATAATTATTGTTATCAACTCCAAGCTCTCATGCGCACACTCCGCAAAATATTTCGCTTCATTGTCTGCTTCATTTTGAGCGGCTATATTCTCTTGTTAGCCGTACTCAACTATTCGCCTCTACAGCAGGCCATGACGCAATATTTGGCTGAAACACTGGCCAAAGAACTTCATTCAGGGGTACACATCGGCTCGGTACAGGTGGGACTGTTCAACAGGGTAATGCTTCAAGACGTGCGCATCAATGATCTCAAAGGTACCCCTATTTTACAAGCCAGAAGCATGTCGGCCAAGATTGAGTTGCGTACCCTGTTCAAAAAGCAGATTTCGCTACGCACCGTTTCCTTGCTCGATGCTACGGTCAATTTATATAGAGAAGCGAAAGACAAACCTGCCAATTACCAGTTTATCATCGACACGTTTTCTTCTAAAAATCAAGAAGAAGAGTCTACGCCATTAAACTTACGCATCAACTCTCTTATCCTGCGCCGCGTCAATCTGCGCTACCACGAGTTATACGAGCTCTCCACACCCGGCAAGGTCAACCTGCACCATCTTGACATTCAGCAGCTCAATGCGAACATCAGCCTGAAGAGCCTCCGTCCAGAGTTGCTGCAGCTACGTGTGCGTTCGCTCTCCTTCTCGGAACAAAGCGGTTTTTCTCTGAACAATTTGAGCCTCAAGCTCTCAGCCGAGCCAGGCAAGGCCATTTTGCAGGACTTGGAAATCGGGATGCCCCATTCTTCCTTACAAATGCCCCTCCTCACGGCTACTTGGCAGCCTCAGCAAGACGGAAGCATCGATGGGAAAACACTCCGCGTAGAAGGCGGTTTCAACAATGCCACGATTTCCACGGCTGATCTGCAATGCCTGCCGTTGCCTGAACATCTTTTGACAACTAAACGCTTTGACGTGCAATGCACCACGGTATTTCGCATCACTCCCGGACAAGTGGAAGTTACGAAACTGAACCTCCAAGAAACGAACGGCTTGTTTGCCTTGGCAATGAGCGGGAACACCTCACGTAAAAGCAACCAATGGGAACGACTACAGCTGGACTTGAACAGTCTGCAACTGGCTCCGCAGTTCACCCTCTGGCTCGCTGCTTCTTGTTTCCCCAACAATGCTGTTTATACCCAAGTTGCCACACAAATAGGAAAGCTACAGGCCAAGGGAAAATTGACTTTTTCTTTGCAAAATAGGATGCAGGGAGAACTACAGCTGCAAACGGATGCCGGAATGGCTACGGCCACAGCCCGGCTTGAAGGCCATGAAGCTGAAGTGGAAATGGACCTGACGCAACTGGCTGTCAGCCAATTGCTTTCCCGCCCGGAACTACCAGACTTGCTCTCGTTGCAAGCCCGAATGCAGGCCCGGGGTATCTCACTTGCTTCTCTTTCTCAATGGCAACAAACGCTGAGAAACGCCCGGATAGAGATAAAAGTGCCGCACGTCGCTCATCAAGGCCGCCACTACGGCAACATCGAGGTGCAGAGCCTCTTCACCCCGGGGCAGTTGCAAGTCCATTTCCGCTCCGCCGACCCCTCACTGCAAATGCTGGCCTCCGCCCAAATGTTTCTGAAAGGGTGGAAAATTGACGGAGGAAGCATTGACCTGCAAGTACCTCATGTCTCTCCGGGATTGTGGGGGATGCAAGGCGATTACGGGAAAGCACATTATTCAGGCAACCTCCGGGCTTCGTTACAGAACATCTGTTCGGGGCATTGGAATGGCGATTTAAGGCTCACCGACTTCTCTATGACAGGTTCGCAGAAAGGCGATTACAGGCTGAACTCATTGCAGGCAAAGCTCTCCTCTCTCCCCGACGGAAGATCCTGCGTAGAACTGCAAAGCGATCTTCTCGATGCCACGCTCACCGGTTCTCCCGACTTTGCACAAGCGGTACGAGGGTTGCAGACACTTTTGTATCAAAATCTGCCGGGACTGCGCTCTCCGGGTTCACCCTCCGGACAAACCGGCGCAGCCACAGCCGCCAAAAAGGAAACACCGAGCGGCTGGCAAATCCGGGCAACGCTTCGCCCCACGGACATGTGGCAAAACGTGGCAAACATCCCCTTAGTCATTCAGTCGCCCATACAGGTGGAAGGCACGTTATCAGGCTTCGAGGGACGCACCTCGCTGTCGGTAGACACGGACAGCCTGACTGTTGGCAACCAATTTTTTGGACGCACGAGTATTTATTTGTCCGGCCACCACGATGGACTGACGGGCTTGGTGAAGACGCAAAAATCCTTCGGCGGCCACATCTTTAATTGGGCTTTGCGACTGCAGGCCGCCAACGACACTCTGCACAGTTTGCTTTCGTGGCAGGCGCAGGAGCAACCCCTACACTACAACGGTTCGTTCCGTGCCAGTACGCAGTTCAGCCGGCAGACCAACGGCCACTTGACTTGGCAAACGGACATCCACCCCACCCATTTCCTGCTTTCCGACACCATCTGGAACATCGCTTCGGGCCATTTGGCCATCGGCGACGGTGCATTGTCGTTCCAAGGTGTCAGTCTGAGCCATCATCCGCAGTCGCTCACCGTCGACGGTCGTTTGATGCAGGGCAGCCGCGACTCCATCGTGGCCCATTTGCACGAAATGGACGTTGACTACATCCTCAACCTCATCGACTTCGATGCCGTGGAGTTTGGTGGAAGAGCCACGGGACAGGCCATCTTCAACAAGTCAGGTGGCGAAACGCAGCTGCACGCCAACCTGCACATACCTGAGTTCCGATTCAATAAAGGTCTGATGGGAGATGCCCAAATCAAAGGCAACTGGAATCCTACGGAAAACCGCATCAATCTGGAGGCGGACATGAAGCTGCCGGGTGGACAAGGCTACGGCACCAAGGTCAACGGTTTCGTTTCACTCGCCGAAAAGGGGCTCGACCTGCACATGCAGACCAACCACACCCGATTGGCATTTCTCCGCCGATACACAGACGGCATTTTCTCTCACCTCGACGGTGACGCTACAGGCAACCTCCGGCTCTTCGGCCCGTTCAAGAAACTTGACTTTGAAGGAAAACTCACAGCCAACGCACAAGCCCTTATCCCTTCTACCGGAGTAACCTACCGCATCAGCGAGGGCACTGTGGAATGCACGCCGGGACAGTTTGCATTCCATGATTTCCGAGTAAGCGACCTGACACACGGCTCAGGCACAGCATCTGGTTACCTGCGCCACACGCATCTCAAGAACCTGACCTACGACTTTACCGTCAACGCGGAGAACATGCTGTGCTACGACCAGCCCTCTTCACCCCTGATGCCGTTCTACAGCACCACCACGGGCACAGGGCAAATTCACTTGCAGGGACAGCCCGGCATTTTTGCAGCTGACATTCGCATTCGTCCGCTCTCTCCCACCACTTTTGTCTACACCCAAGGAACGGCTTCGTCGCTTGACCCCGCCGACCGCATGATTCGTTTCCACGATGCCACGGAGCGCGACCTCTCATCTGGCTGGCAGCAAACTGACTCTGCCAACGCTTCGGCCACCACCGGGCAACCGCTTCATACCGCCGAAGAAGACATTCCCCAAGAGGCTGAAAGCGACATCTACCTCAATTTCCTCATCGAAGCCACGCCGGGAGCCGAACTAAAAGTCATCACTGATCCGCGCTCGGGCGACGCCATTACGGCTTACGGCTCAGGCACGCTGCGTGCCACTTATCACAACAAGGGCAACTTCGAAATGTACGGCACCTATACCCTCCAGCGTGGCACCTATAATATGTCTATTCAGGACCTGATACGCAAGGGTATGGCTTTGCAGCAGGGCAGCACCATCACCTTCGCCGGTAATCCTGCCCAAGCCGACCTCGCGCTCAAAGCGGTCTACAGTCTTAGCGGCGTACCCCTGAGCGACCTCAACTATGCCGCCGGTTTCGGACAACGCACGGCGCGTGTGGACTGCATCCTCAACATTGGCGGACAAGCCAATGCTCCGCAGGTGAGCTTCGACATCGACCTGCAGGGCATTTCGGACGATGAGAAACGCATGGTGCGCCAGCTCATCGCCACCGACGAGGACATGAACCGCCAAGCCATCAGTCTGTTGGGCATAGGCCGCTTCTACGCCGCTGGCTCCACCGAGACAGAAGGTGCCACAAGCGGACAGAGCACAGCAGCCATGCGTTCACTGCTCTCCACCACGCTCACAGGACAGCTCAACAGCGTTATCTCTTCTGCACTTGGCAGCCGTTCGCATTGGAGCTTCGGCACCAACCTCACGCCGGGCACCATGGGGTGGAACGACCTTGAGGTGGACGGACAGCTGCAGGGCCGCCTCTTGGGCGACCGCCTGCTCATCAACGGCAACTTCGGTTACCGCGACCGCCCCACTTATACCTCGAATTTTGTGGGCGACTTCGACATACGCTACATCCTCACGCCTCACGGAGGGGTCAGCCTGCGTGCCTACAGCGAAACGTCCGACCGTTATTTCACCCCCTCCTCCCTCACCACCCAGGGCGTGGGCATCACGTTGCAACGAGACTTCACACGCTTCGGCCAACTTTTCCGGCGCATACGGAAAGATAAGAAAAAGCCCTGACGGCCCACCTCTCACCTCTTTCCCCTTCATTTTCATCTTCCCTATGGGCGCAACCTATGCTTCGCCATTTGGCATACAAAATTGCCGACTGTTTTCCCCAAGCACCGAAAGGAAAAACAGTCGGCATTTTTTCAGAAAAACAGTCGGCCACTTGTGCTGAAAAATACCGGACCCGGAACGCCGGTTTTCAGCGATGGACAAGGCGAAGCGAAACCAGGACGTTATCTTCCCGACAACCGCCGCCATGCCTCAACGATGCGCTTCCGCGAGTCGCGGACGGTCACGGCATAGGCAGCACAGGCGGTCAGACAATAGACAACCGACTGCACGCACAGCATGTTCCATTCGTGGCGCACGTCGGCCAGACTTGCCCCCATGTTGTTCATGGAAACAAATCCACGGATGCCGAAGGTGGAGGGGAAAAGGTAGCTCACGGCCTTCCACACACCGGGCATAGCACTCCCCGGCCAGGAAAGGCCGGAAATGAACAGCAACGGCACGGAGGTGAACACGATGAGCAGAATGCACATTTCGCGTTGGCGGACCAGCACACTCACCGTGATGGCAAAGAAGATGCAAGCCACGGTATAAGGCAACACGAACAGCCCCACTTCCCACGGGTTGCCCAGTTGGGGTAAGCTGAACAAACGGGGCACAACGCCTAATATATAGATGGAGAGGGGAATGTAGACAAGCAGATACACCAGTGCCTTGGTCCACACCACCCGCAGCAAGCCGGCGGGATTTCGGCGCGTCATGAGCGGATTGGTAAAATCGCCGCGCTCCCGTGCCGTTCCGGCAGCCATGCCCAAGCCGAGTAGCAGCGTCTGCTGGATGATGAGCATGAGCACGGCAGGTATGAGGAAAGCGGCAAAGCCCGTTTGAGGATTGAAGAGCGACACCTCCTCGTAGCGGATAGGATGTTCGGCCACCCGGTCCTCCTCCGCCGTGGTGCCACCGGCACGCTCCACCTTGATTTCCGCATTCATGTCCAAGCTCACGTTGGTGTTGGCCGTCAGCACAGCCTTATAATAGAGCATACCGCCCAAGTCGGCGTAAGCACTCACCGCCACCTGCTCCCCCCGCGCCAGCCGGCGGCTGAAATCGTGCGGGATATAGACAGCTCCGTAAGCCTCCCGTTGACGGATAAGTGCCTCCGCCTCGGTCATGTTGGCGCAGTGGGAAATAATCTTCACTTCCGCCGTGGCATCTAACCGCCGCAGATAGTCACGGCTCTGGGCGGAGCGGCAATCGTCCACCACCGCCACGGGCACCTCGTGTACCACCTCGTTGGTATAGATAAAGGCATAGAGCAAGGGATAGCCCAAGGGTACGAGCAGGCAGAAGATGAGTACGCCCTGGTCTTTGAAGAGGCCCAGCAATTCATCGCGCAGCAGCGTCAGCCAATGGAATTTATTTTGCATAGGAGGGGGGGGGAAAAGTTGAAAGTTGAAAAGTATAGAGTTGGGAAGTTTAAAGTTGGGAAGTTTAGAGTTCAGAGTTTAAGTCATCATGTCGAAGCAGCTTGCACGAGCATATCAGAAGCCCTAAACCCTAACCTATTCAACTATTTATGGTTCATAACGATAATTCGCCAACGCTTTCTTCAGGCGAGGCATACAGGGCCACGGTAGCAGGGCCATGGCCAACAGGCACAGCAGGTAGGGCCAGGCGTTCGAGAGCGGATAGCCGTTGAGTACCGTGTTCACGTAGAGCAGGTAGTAATGGCGCAGGGGAAACAGTAGCGACAGCCCTTGAAGTGCAGGGTGCATGGCCATGCAGGGAAACGACATACCGGAAATGCTGAAGGAGATGACTCCCCACAGCGAGGCGAACGAGAGGGCCAGGCGCAACGTGGGCAACATGGCGAACATGAACACGCCCAGACCCTGACAACCCATGACAAACAGCGCCATCACCGCCCATATCCGGAGTAAGCCGCCGTGGCAGGGAAAATGCAGGAAGCCATAGAGCCACACGACGATGGCGGTGCCGGTGAGTAGGAATACGAGCAGCTGGGGCAGCAGCTTTCCCGTCACAGCCCGCACCACGGACTGCCCGGCCAGTTCCAGAAGTTGGTCTGCCGTGCCGAACTTGATTTCCGAGCCCAGACTGTACACCGTGATCATGAAGACGAAGATGCCCAACACACCGGGAATGAGGATATTGGAAAGGTAAACGCTGTAATTCAGCCACGGGTTTCCCACAGCGTGCATGTCAATGACGATGGGCTGGAGGTAGGCCATGGCCTGCCGTTCCGTAGCTCCTTTGGCGTAGAGCACGGAGCGTGTGGCAGCTCCCGAGGCCAGTTCCGACATCATGCGCATATCGCGATAGAGCAGTGAACCGGCAATGAGGTAGGAGTAGTTGCTGTAGAACGACACGGTGGGCACACGCCTGCGGTTCACCTCCGCAGCCGTTCCTTGAGGAATGTAGTAGAAACCGTACACCTCTCCCCGCTGCACGGCACGACGCGCCTCGGTAGCGTTGGCGTACACGTGTGCCACGTCAACCATCTGGAAAGCGTCAAGGTTGCGGGCTATGTTGCGGCTGGTGGCCGTGCGGTCCTCATCGACCAGTCCCATGGGCAGTTTCTCGGGAAGTCCTTCCTGCATCAGGGAGGTGAAGAACAGACAGCAGAACAAAGGAGCCAACACCATGCCGAAAAGGTAGATGGGGCGGCGTGTGATATGCCGAAGTTCGCGTAGGATTATGGGAAACATGGGTTGATTTAATGTGTTTCATGTAAATGTATAAAGAGTTGAAAGTTGAGAAGTTTATCGTCAAAAGTTTACAATTATGCTCACTGAGCAAAGATTACAGCACTTCATGGCGACCATATAAACTTAAAACTCTCCACTTTCGACTCTTTATACATTATTTCATTACCAGCAGTACACTCATGCCGGGGCGCAATCCCTTTACTTCCTGCAAGGGTGCGGCTTTCACCTCGAAGGTTTTGCGGTCGAACTGGCCCGTTGTTTTCGTGGCCTTCCAGGCAGCATAAGAGCCAAGGTCTTTCAGGTAATACACCTTTAGCTCCACCTCCCGGTTCTGCAACGCGGGGACAACAGCCCGTATCTTGCCGTTCATGGGGAAGGCGGCGAGGTAGTCCTCACGCACATTGAAGCTCACCCACATGTCCTGCATGAGCGCGATGTTCATGATGGGGGCACCCGTGCCGACGAGTTCGCCGAGCTGCGGGAATATCTCCGTCACCTCGCCGTCGGCAGCTGCCGTCAGCACCGTTTCGCGCAGATAGGAACCCACTTCGTTCACCGCCCCTTTGGCGCGGCTCACCATGGCGGCAGCGGCCTCCTTGTCCTCGCGCTCGGCTCCGTTCTTCGCCATGTCGTACTGCGCCTTGGCGGCCTTTTCCGTAGCCACCGATGCGTTGAGGTTGGCCGTAGCCTCATCGAGTTTCTGTGCCGTCATCACGCCTTGGTCGTGGAGTCGTTTCACCCTTTCGTACGACTTGCGGGCTATTTCCGCCCCTGCCTGCGCTTTCTGCCACATTTCGTAGGCTGCGGCAATCTGTTCCTGACGTGCGCCCTTCTCGGCCTTGCGGTTCTGGGCAGCAGCGGCCTCTTCGGCTGCCCGTGCCTGTTCCATCTTAGCCGAAACGTCGGGAGCTTCGAGCAGGGCCAGCGTGTCGCCGGCATGTACCTGCTGGCCTTCCCTCACATAGTATTTCAGTATGCGCCCGGGCACCTTGCTCGACACACGGTACTCCGTAACGTCGGCCTGTCCCTGGATGGTCTCGTCAGTTTCGCTAAAGGCATACATACTGCCTATGATTACTAAGATAACAATGCCCGCAAGGATAATGATGGTGGGCAAGAGATTTGGTTTTTGTCTGGACATGGGTATGATTTATAATTTATAATGTAAAATAAGGTCTGACGACCGACGGGGCAATTTAAAATTTATAATTTACAATTTATAATGAAGGCTACGCCGATGGTGGTTGCAGAGCTTCATCGTCCTGTATGTCGGTCGTAGACCTAATTATAAGTTATACATTATAAATTATAAATTGAGGAACGTCAGTTTCCTGATTGTCCAATGGCCTTGTCGTAAGCTGCACGGCTGAGCTTGATGTCGATTTGTGCGTCGATCTTGTCGCTGTGAGCCTGGAGCCAGGCGGTTTGTGCCGCCAGCAAGTCGGACGTGGTGATGACACCTTCGGCAAACCCGAGGCGTGCCGTGCGGAGGTTCTCCTCCGCCTTGTCCAGATTTTTCAGGCTGAGCTGCAGTTTACGTGCGGCTTCGTTCACGCGGAAAGCCTCCTGCGTAACCTGGAGCTCCACCTGTTCGCGCACCTCGTCGCGCTTCAACCCGGCCATTGAGGCTTCGGCCTTGGCGGCACGCACCTTGTACTTTCCTTCGCCCCAGTTCCACACGGGCACTTTCAGCACCACACCCACACCCCACGTGCCGCTGAATTTGCGCTCGAAACTGTTGAACACGTTGGGATTGGACAGCATATAGCCACCCGTCAGGGCAAGCTGCGGCAGAAAAGCCGAGCGTTCTATCTTCACCTTCTCCTCGTATATGCTCTGTGCCGTACTCAGCTGGCACAGCTCGGGACGGTTTTGCAACGCTCCGGCCACATCGGGCTGCAGATTTTCTGTGCTCACCGCCAAGTCGGTGCTCTGTTCATCGGCCAAGGCGGGACGGCTGTCCAAGGGCAGTCCGCAGAGCTGGCAGAGCAGCATCCGCGACAGGGTAAGTCCGTCCTCCACCTTCGTGAGCGTCATCTCCGCCTCGTTGAGTTTGACACTTACGGAGAGTTCGTTGCTGCGTGTAGCCACGCCCTCGGTCACCATCTTCACCACGTCGGAGTCAAGGCGCGCCAGCATATCCCGGTATTTCACGGCCAAACGGCGTTTGTTGGCCAGCGAAACCGTCTGCCAGTAAGCCTTGTCCACGGCGAGCATCACCTCGTGCTGCTCCGTACGCAAGCCGTCGGCGGCCACCTGGCGCTGCAGCTGCGTGATGCGGTCGTAAGCCCGGATTTTGCCACCCATATAGAGGGGTTGCGTCAGCAGGATGAGCCCTGCCGTCATGTTGCGTGTGTCGGTGTGGAGCGCATCGGTGAGCCCCTGCCCCAAGGCGTTGCCGCCCTGTTCCAGCGCAGGCAGACAGCCGCCCAAGCCCTGAAGCAGCGGTAGCAGGTCGGGATTGGCTGCCGCCAACTGCTGCATGGCCTGTCCCATGCCGCCGGCGGCGGTAGTGCCGAGGTTATTGAGCTTTCGCTTCTGTTCGTCGCTCAGCAGCGACACTTGTTTGCCCGTACGCATATAGCCTGCTGTGAGGCTCACCTTGGGCAGGTAATTGGTGCGCGCCGCTTCGTGCTCCCACCCGGCCTTTTCAAGCGCAAGGCGGGTTTGAGCCAACTGCTTGTTGTTGCGCAAGGCCATGGCGCGGCAACTGTCGAGCGACAACACCGCCGGCTGCGCCTGTAACAGCAAGGCCGTGAACCAGCACGTCAGGGCGAAACACCGTCTTTTGGAAATGAGGGGAAATAGCATAGTGTTTGGTTTGTCTGTCGTTAAGCAGGTGATTTTCACCATTCGTTTGTGTCGCAAAAATAAGGCTTTTCACAGGGCATAGCCCCAAAAGGTTTCATAAAAAAGTGAAATGGAACAAACGTGCCGTAGTTTTACAGCGCGACAGGGGGGAGAACCGGCTGGACGTATCCAGTTCCAGTGCTGTCCGCCCCACTTTCTTTTGAAGCCTCAAACGTCTTTTCAACCCCTTCTTTTCACACAATACAAGCCCATAATATAGAAAAAGGAAAGGCAAATCCTTCCAATAACAATCCATTTGCTATTTTTGCACAGCTTAACTAAGCAACCTTATCCAAGACAACTCATAAACCATCCTATATGTTAAGAATAGCCATTCAAGCCAAGGGCCGCCTCAACGAGGACAGCATGAAACTCCTTGAAGATGCCGGCATCAACGTGGCGGCAAGTAAACGTAAACTGGTAGCCCGCGCTTCGGGCTTCCCCATAGAAGTACTCTATCTGCGCGACGATGACATTCCGCAAGCCGTGGCCATGGGCGTGGCCGACGTGGGCATTGTGGGGCTCAACGAAGTGGCTGAACGGAAGCAGGAGGTGGCAGTGGTGATGCCGCTGGGCTTCGGTGCCTGCCGCATCTCGCTGGCCGTGCCCCGCGATGCGGGCTACGACGGGCCGCAGTGGTTCAACGGGAAACGGGTGGCTACCTCCTACCCTCACATCCTGCACGACTATTTCGAGCAACAGCACATCGAAGCCGAAATCCACGAAATTGCCGGCTCGGTAGAGATTGCTCCCGCCGTGGGACTGGCCGACGGCATCTTCGACATCGTATCGAGCGGCGGCACGCTGGTGCAGAACGGCCTGGTGGAGGTGGAAAAGGTGTTCCACTCCGAAGCTGCACTCATTGCTCATCCGCAACTGCCGGCGGAGAAGTTGGCAGAAATCGAGAAACTCCGTTTCCGCTTCTCGTCCATCGTGGAGAGCCGAGGCATGAAGTACGTGCTGATGAACATCCCGAAGACCAAAGTGGCCGAAGCTGTAGCCCTCATCCCGGGTATGCGCAGCCCCACCGTGCTGCCCTTGGCGGACGAGAGTTGGTGCTCGCTCCACGTGGTCATCCGCGAAGAGGAACTATGGGAGAAAATCGAACAGCTCAAGGATTTGGGGGCAGAAGGCATCCTGGTGCTGGCTTTAGAAAACATGATCAGGTAAGGACTTCGCACACGGAACACACCAAGGCCGGATGGTTTAGTACCATCGGACAATCTCCTGCTCCAAGCAGCAACACATGGTAGAGAAGAAGAGTTTATTGTTTTGAGTTTAATCAGATGGTCGGGCAAGCCGCTTCGACAGGATGGCTCTAAACTCTAAATGCTACGACTCTAATCTTTAAAAAACAACCCAATGGACATCATCATCAATCCCTCCCCCACGGAATGGCCGGCACTGGCGGAGCGCAACATACCCGACGACGAGCACATTGCGCAAAGCGTGCGGCAGATTGTGGAAACGGTACAACGCGAAGGCGACAACGCCTTATATCAATATGCCCTGCAATTCGACGGGGCACAACTCGACCGGCTGGAAGTGACACCCGAAGAGCTGGCTGCGGCGGAACTGGCCGTGAAGCCGGAAGTGAAGCGGGCCATGCAGCAGGCGGCGCACAACATCCGCGCCTTCCACGCCGCACAGCAGCCGCAGCCGGTACGTGTGGAAACACAGCCGGGCGTGGTGTGCGAGCAGCACCCCGTGCCGCTGCAGCGCGTGGGCCTCTACATCCCGGGCGGCAGGGCACCGCTCTTTTCCACTGTGCTCATGCTGGCCCTGCCGGCCAAGATTGCGGGATGCCCCGAAGTCATTCTCTGCACGCCGCAGGGACGGGGCGGACAAATCGCCCCGGAAATTCTCTGCGCCGCCCGGCTGTGCGGCATCGACCGCGTGTTCCGCATCGGTGGGGCGCAGGCGGTGGCGGCCATGGCCTACGGCACGGAAAGCATACCGCGCGTGGACAAAATCTTCGGTCCAGGCAACCGCTACGTGACCAAGGCGAAACAGTTGGTGCAGAAAACGGTGGCCATCGATATGCCGGCCGGCCCGAGCGAGGTACTGGTGATGGCGGACGAAACGGCAAGGCCCAGCTTCGTGGCGGCGGATATGCTGTCGCAGGCGGAACACGGCCCGGACAGCCAAGCTCTGCTCGTGTGCCACTCGGAAGCATTTGCGCAGCAGGTGAAGCGCGAGGTGGAGCGGCAGGCCGCACTGCTGAGCCGTGCCGACTCGGTGGAAGCTTCGCTCAGCCACAGCCGCATCGTGGTGCTGGCCCAAGAGGATGAACGCATTGCTTTTGCCAATGCCTATGCCGCAGAACACCTGATTATATCTACCGCACGGCCTCGTGACATCGCCGCCCGCATCACGGCGGCCGGCAGCATATTCTTAGGAAACTACTCACCCGAAAGTGCCGGCGACTATGCCTCGGGCACGAACCACACGCTGCCCACGGGCGGTTGGGCGAAGAGTTACAGCGGCGTGAACCTCGACAGCTACCAACGGAAAATCACGTGGCAGGAACTGTCGCCCGCCGGGCTGGCCGCGCTGGCTCCCACCATCGAGGCCATGGCATTGGCCGAAGGGTTGGATGCACACGCCGCAGCAGTGGACGTGCGTTTGGCAGCGACTGACAGCACGACGGTGGCCGAGGGGTCGGGCACTGCGGTGCCCACTCGCGACATCATGCGACTCGTGCGTCCCAACATTCTGGCACTGGAACCTTACTCCACCGCCCGCGACGAATGTAAGGGCGGCAGCATCGACACGTGGCTTGATGCCAACGAGAGTCCCTATAATAATGGTGTGAATCGCTACCCCGACCCGCACCAGAAAGCATTGAAGCAGGCCATCGCCCGCCTCAAGGGCGTGCAGCCGCAACAGATTTTCGTGGGAGGCGCGGGCAGCGACGAGGCCATCGACCTGACGTTCCGCATCTTCTGCGAACCGGGACTGGACAACGCGGTGGCCATCGCGCCGAGCTATGGGGTGTATCAGGTGGCGGCGGACACGAACAACGTGGCCCTGCGCAAGGTGCAGCTGACGGCGGATTTCAAACTGCCGGTGGAGGACTTGCTGCGCGCAGCGGACAGCCGCACGAAACTGCTCTGGATTTGCTCGCCCAACAACCCCACGGGCAACGCTTTCCCCACGGAGCAGCTGGAAGAGTTGGCCGCCCGTTTCCCGGGCATGGTGTTGGTGGACGAAGCCTATGCGGACTTCTCGCCGAAAGGCTCCATGCTCGCCGCATTGGACCGCCATCCAAACCTGATTGTGCTGCAAACTTTCTCCAAAGCCTGGGGCATGGCTGGCCTGCGCTTGGGCATGGCGTTCGCCTCGCCCGAAGTGGCCGCGCTCTACGCCAAGGTGAAATATCCCTACAACGTGAACGGCCCCACGCAACAAACGGTGGCGCACCGCATCGGACAGGGCTTGCTGGGACAGGTGGAGGAAATCTGCGCCGAGCGCGACCGGCTGGCGGAGGAACTGCCGCGCTTGGCCTGCGTGAAAAAGGTGTTCCCCACGGATGCGAATTTCTTCCTCATCCAAGTGGACCGTCCAGACGATCTCTACAACTACCTGACCGCCAGCGGTGTCATGGTGCGCAACCGTAGCCGCGTGAAGGGTTGTGAGGGCTGTCTGCGCATCACCATCGGCACGCCCGAAGAGAACCGCCGCCTGCTGTCTCTGCTGCGGGCTTACAGCGGACAGGAAAATGCCCCGGTGAGGATGACGGAGGAGTTGCCCGAAAAGAAAAAGGTGCTCTTCATCGACCGCGACGGCACCATCATCCAAGAACCGGCGGACGAACAGGTGGACAGTCTGGAGAAAATGGATTATGTGCCGGGTGCCATCTCCGCCCTCCGCTCCATCGCCCAGCTGGACTACGAACTGGTGCTTGTGAGCAACCAGGACGGGTTGGGCACGGCGGCTTTCCCTGAAGGGACTTTCCACCCGGCACACGACAAGATGCTGTCAACGCTCGCCGGCGAGGGGGTCACTTTTACCGCCGAACACATTGACCGCACTTTCCCTGAAGACAACGCTCCCACGCGCAAACCAGGCACGGGAATGTTGAAGGCGTATATGGACGGCTCCTATGATTTGGCCGAAAGCTACGTCATCGGCGACCGGCTGACTGACGTGCAGTTGGCGGCCAACCTGGGTGCGAAAGCCATCTGGCTGCACGAAGGGGGAACGGCGGAACTGCCCGCCCCACTCTGCCGCCACTTGGCATTGGCCACGCCAAGCTGGGCTGACATTGCGGAGTTCCTGCGGCGCACGCTACGTCGCGCGGAGGTGGTACGCCGCACGGCGGAAACGAACATCCGGGTGCTGGTGGATTTGGACGGTGGCTTGGACAGCCGCATCGAAACGGGACTGCATTTCTTCGACCACATGCTGACACAGCTGCCTCACCACGCAGGCATCGGCCTGCAGCTGCACTGCGCCGGCGACTTGGAGGTGGACGAACACCACACGATGGAGGACGTGGCACTGGCATTGGGCGAAGCCTTGCGCCGGGCATTGGGCAACAAACTGGGCATTGAACGCTACGGCTTTGTACTGCCCATGGACGATGCTCGCGCCATGGTGTTGCTGGACCTGGGCGGACGGGCTGACTTCAGCTGGGACGTGCCCTTCACCCGCGACCGGGTGGGCGACACGCCGACGGAGATGTACCGCCACTTTTTCCAATCGCTCAGCACGGCAATGCAATGCAACCTGCAAATCAAGGCACGGGGCGAGAACAACCACCACCTGATTGAAGGGGTGTTCAAGGCGTTTGCCCGCGCCCTGCGGCAGGCCGTGAACCGTAATGTGTTTAAATATGAACTTCCCTCAAGCAAAGGTGCTTTATGATAGCTATTATTGACTATGGCATGGGCAATCTCCGCTCGGTGGAGAATGCCCTGCGCCGGTTGGGCGCGGAATTTGAACTGACTGCCGACCCTCGCCGCCTGCAACAGGCTGACCGCGTGTTGCTGCCCGGCGTGGGCCATGCGGGCGAAGCCATGGCACGGCTCCAACGTGCGGGACTGACGGGCATCATCCCGAACTTGCGCCGCCCGGTGCTGGGCATCTGCGTGGGTCTGCAAGTGTTGTGCCGCCACTCGGAGGAGGGCGACTGCGACTGTCTGGGTGTGTTCGACACGTTTGTCCGCCGCTTCGCCGAAACGCCGGAAGCGAAGGTGCCGCACATGGGATGGAACAGTATCGGCAACCTTGACGGTAAACTGTTCAACGGCATCGCGGGAGGTAGCCACGTGTACTATGTGCATTCCTTCTACCCCGCCCTCTGCCAGGACACCATCGCCACGACGCGCCACGGCGACTGCCTGTTCAGCGCGGCACTGAAATATGAGAATTTCTATGCCACACAGTTCCACCCCGAAAAGAGCGGCGACGTGGGCGAACTTATCTTGCAAAACTTTCTCCGCCTCTAAGAGGCACAAGGGTTTCTAATCTCCATGAAGAAAACAAAAGACATGATACAGATTATTCCTGCCGTTGACCTGATAGAAGGACGCTGCGTGCGGCTTTCGCAGGGCGACTATGCCCGCTCCACCGTTTACGATGCCGACCCCGCAGACATGGTGCGCCGCTTCGTGGACCACGGGCTGCGGCGCGTGCATGTGGTGGACCTGGACGGTGCCAAGGCCTCGGCTCCCTGCAACCTGCACACACTGGAAAAGATGGCCGTGGTGGATGGGGCGGAACTGGAATGGGGCGGCGGTCTGAAGACGGACACCGCGCTGCGCGACGCTTTCAACGCCGGTGCTTCGTATGCCGTGGTGGGCAGTCTGGCGGCCCGTAAGCCGGAGGTGTTTGCCGAATGGCTGCTGCGCTATGGCCCGGAGCGCATGGTGCTGGGGGCTGACGTGCGCGAGGGGAAAGTGTCGGTCGGGGGATGGTTGGAGGATACGGAACTGACCATCGACGACTTGGTTTCGCAACTCCTGCCCGCCGGGCTGCAACAGGCCATCTGCACGGACATCTCACGCGACGGTATGCTGCAAGGACCGTCCACGCAACTCTACACGCGGCTGCAAAAGGCGTTTCCCCAAGTGACGTTCTGCGTTTCGGGCGGCATCGCTTCCATGGCTGACATCGAGCAGCTCCACGCACTGGGGCTGCCGCGCATCATCGTAGGCAAGGCTCTCTACGAGGGACGCATAAAGCTGGAAGAAATGGCCGCGTTCTGTGATTGATTGAACAGAGATTTCTGTGACTGAACAGAGATATAGGAAGAAAAGAATACCCGGAAATATGCTTATCCCATGCTGACAAAACGTATCATACCTTGCCTGGATGTAAAAGACGGGCGCACCGTCAAAGGCATTCACTTTGAACAACTCGCCGACGTGGGCGATGCCGTGGAACTGGGACAACACTATGCCCGGTGCGGCGCGGACGAACTGGTGTACCTCGACATCAGCGCGAGCCGGGAGGGACGCAACACATTCACTCGCCTGGTGGAACGCATTGCCGATGGCATCCACATACCCTTCACCGTCGGCGGCGGCATCGGCAGCCTTGACGACGCTTCGCGGCTACTGGATGCGGGAGCGGACAAAATCAGTATCAACAGCGCGGCGGTGCAACGCCCCGAGCTTATAGGCGAAATAGCGAACCGCTACGGCAGCCAGTTCGTGGTGGTGGCCATCGACGCTCGACAGAACGAGGAGGGGGAATGGCTCATCACGACACACGGCGGCTCACGCGCCACGGGCATCGAACTCTTCAGTTGGGCGCACGAGGTGCAGGAGCGCGGAGCGGGTGAAATCCTCCTCACTTCCATGAACCACGACGGCACACGCCAAGGTTATCCGCTCGATCTCTTCGCCCGCTTCACGGCCTCCCTCCGCATCCCGGTGATTGCCAGCGGCGGAGCGGGCTCAGTGGACCACATCGTCGACGTGCTCACCGCAGGACACGCCGATGCCGCCTTGGCCGCCGGCATTTTCCACTACGGCGAAGTGTCTATCCGAGAAGTGAAGGAAGCCCTCGCTGCACACGGCGTGCCGGTGAGGATGTAAAATGCGAAGAAGTTAGTAACGAAAAACGAAAAAAGTCGCGAACGATTTCGTTAAGCCAAAAGACCAAAGAGAGCTTGCTCGCTTTGGCTTGGCTAGAAATCGCACTTTTAAGAAGGCATTTCCTCCTCCGGGAGCGAAGCGGCCAAAGCTATATAACCATACAGAAGATGCTCTTTTCCGATTTCAATCTCAGCAAATGCGCCGACGGACTGCTGCCTGTCGTTATACAAGATGCCACCACCCTGAAAGTGCTCATGCTTGGCTACATGAACGAAGAAGCGTTTAACAAAACGCAAAACGAAGGCCGGGTTACCTTCTTCAGCCGCACCCGCCAAAAGCTGTGGACGAAGGGGGAAACCTCCGGCCATTACCTGCAAGTGGTGGACAGCCACGTCGACTGCGATGCCGACACGCTGCTGCTCCGCGTCATCCCGCACGGCCCCACCTGCCACCGGGGTACAACGGCCTGTTTCGACACCCCCGAGGAGGAAGGCTTCGTGCGCCGCCTCTTCGACATCGTGCGCCAACGCCACACCGAGATGCCCGAAGGCTCTTACACCACCCGCCTGTTCATCAAAGGCGTGAAGGCGATTGCGCAGAAGGTGGGCGAAGAGGCGGTGGAGAGCGTGGTGGAAGCCGTCGACGGCAACCGCCGCCGCTTCACTTACGAAGCCGCCGACCTGCTGTACCACCTCACCGTACTCTGCGAACAGATGGGCGTTTCGCTGAAAGACCTGGAGGAGGAACTGGCCCGGCGGCACCGATAACAAACCTCGGCTCCACGAAGCGAACTGCCGTGCAAAATCTTTGAGCACAAACGGCTATCATCCATGCTGAACACGCTGTGCAGGGCGATGGTGGCTTCGACCATGCCCAGGTTGGGGGGCGCAGTGGCCGCCGTGCAGGCTCAGTTTTTCGATGAGCAGGGTGCGGATTTCCACGGCCAGTTCTTTCTTTTCCTCCAGACTGAGGCGTTTCACGTCGTCCGGCGACTGGATTTGCTGGATATATTTCATAGTTATTTGGATTGGTATTTCTGTCAAGTGGCGTATCACCGTCATCCCACGCCGCCGCGTTCCTGATGGTCCGCCGCGAACCGTGCGGGATGACGGTGCAAAAATACATCCATTCCCTCTCCCACCGCTTACCGCTATTGTGGAAAAACTTACCCCGATTGCATATCCGCCCTTCCGCGTGCGGCAGGGCGAAGCTCAAAAGGTTATTCCTTCACCCCCAGCTTCCGCCTGATTTCTACCATGCTGCGCCGCATATACACCGACACACCGAAAATGCTGCCAGCGTAGACCAAACACTGCGCCATGTAGTAGAGCACACTGTCCGCAACTTCGCCCCGGCCGCCGAGGAAAAAACTCAGATACGTCAGCACCACACCGCTCAGCAGCATCACCACCGCCGAAGCCTCAGCCAACCAACTATGGGAATTTAAATTTTTGTGCATGTTACCTGAAACTCTTGAAACTTTTGAAACCTAAACACAAAGAAGGTGCAGATGCCGGAAAGACCACTCACATAAACTTCCGAACATCCGCACCCACCATGAAAACAACCACTGAAAAAAGCCTGAAAAAACTACCCGATTAAGCGGCTAATGAGTCACGCTCCAGTCGACTGAACTTCTAAGCTCTTATAGGGCGCAAAGTTCACCGCGCCCTTAACTACGCGCAGGTTCATCGAACCGCTGGGGCAGAACTTTACGCGCACACGCCTGATGAGCGCAGCGGTACACTCCTCCGGGTCCGTAGTGCCCTCAGCTGCGAGCGTGGGGCGGAACGAACCGAGGTCGCCCAGGCGCACCGTACAGCCCTGCGTCAAGAGGTCAACAATCACATCCTCCAGCGCGTCGAGACACGCCTTGATGTCCGAACTCGTCAGCGTACACGTTTTCTCGATGCGCTGAATCACTTGCTTACGCAACACGGGCGTCGTGGGCGCAATCTGCGGGTAAAGCTTCACCTGCCCCGAGCGAGGGTTCTTGTAGCTACGAATAACATAACGTATCATAATAGCAAGAGTTAAAAAGGATTAAACAATCAGTGAATTACTAACGCAAATATAGCCCCATCCTTCGGAACGGCAAAATCATTTCAGCACAATTTTTTTTGAAAAACTTTCCTTTTCGGCCGAGTACCGTTTTCTGCTGATTTTCACCGCCGAACGCACTTTTCGGTCGGCGGAACGAAAAACACAACTCCCGGACTATTTTTGCCGGAAAAAGTTTCAAAAGTTTCAAAAGTTTCAGGATTATGCCCGTTTTTCGCACTTTTCGGGGGAAACTTAGGTTTAACGTACTATATATTATATTATATTATTATAATATATATATAATGTAAGACTTTCCCCCTTCCCCCCAACTTATGCTTTTGTGCATGTTACCTGTAATTTTTGAAACAAATGTAACCTTCGAAGAGGAAGGGGAAAGTAATTAACTGCCGTTAACAACAAGTTTAAATTCGCTCTTTTTTTACGCCAAACATTCCCCAAAACTGCAGGCAGGTTTGAATAATTCAAAATTTGCCCCTTTAGCTCGCGTATAAACGCGTCTAATCTCCTTTCTGGCAGAATATCATGCACGCAAAAAAATATTGCGAAAATCGCAATATTTTCGGTTTTGGCGCCCGCTGACGGCCTCCACCCTTTGCCGAACACACGCAAGACCGATGTGCCCCTATTGGTTGTAGAAGAAAAAAAGGGCGGCAACGGGGACAATATGGAACAACTTTTTTTGGGGGGCGTTGATATTTATTGACCGGTAAAAAAAAGGTTCAAGCTACCTTCCCTGCAGCCTCTTCCGCTTTGTGGCAGACTATTCGCTCTTTGAGCTGGTAATGCGTTTCGGCGAGATGATGGTGGTAAGCGATGAGGTGAAGGATAGCTTTACGTCGCACCCTATCTTGCAAATGCTCCCGGACAAGTTTACGCGCAAGCAGCTGGAAGAGAAGGCAAAGCTGACAGGTTATAAAACGCCGCCTAAACTCATTTTGCACCGTTTTATTCGCTCGGGTTTTATTGTAAAAAGAGGTAAGGATGATTTCGAGAAGGTCAAAATCGCCTTCTAATCCCTGCGTCAGGCGCAAAAGGTAACATAAATTACAATTGTAACACGTAACATGCACAAAAACATAAGTTTTTAATGTTGTATTGTTTTCACTCTATAATAGTTCAAAATCATGGCAGCTATCAAAAAAAATATTTCAAAGTATATGGAGCTCCGAACAGCGGAGCAGGTGGACGAGATTATCGTGCATTGCAGCGCTACGCGGGAGGGTCGTCCTTTTGGCGTAGAGGATATAGAGCGGTGGCACCGAGAAAGGGGCTTCGCGATGTGCGGCTACCACTTTGTCATTGCTCTCGACGGGGAGGTACAGCCAGCTCGTCCTGCGGGCTACGTGGGAGCTCACTGCGAGGGTCACAACAAGCGCTCGATCGGGGTGTGCTACATCGGGGGGCTGGACCGCAAGACGGGCGAGCCGAAGGATACGCGCACGGCGAAGCAACGGGAGTCGATGGAGATGTTACTCAAACATCTGTGCCGCCGATACCACATAAAGCGAATATCGGGTCATAGGGATTATGCTGCGAAGGCGTGCCCCTGTTTCGATGCGCACAAGGAGTACCAGCACATTGCTGACGGAACGGTGAGGTTGGATTGATAGCGAACTGAAAAAAAAGAAGAGCCCTGCGCAAAGCGGGGAAGAATAAAAGCGCAGGGCTCGGGGGGAAGGGGAAGTTGTTCCACACCGATTCGAACGATGACTGAGCGGTCCGCCCTGCGGCACGCCCTCCGTTGTGTCCTCATACTTGTGTCCGACCATTACTCCTGATTCCAAAAACTATTTTAGTCAGAATATTGAGCATTCATCCTTATGCAGTCTTGGTTGGAAGCAATTAACGAACAAGGAAGCCACGGTAAAGGCAACTCCTACTCCTACCACGCCTGCCCATCCGTAATGTTGCCAAAACAGACCTGAAACGAACGTACCAGCTGAACCGCCCAGAAAGTAGATAGTCATATAAACGGTATTGACTCGGTTGATGGCGGATGCGTCGAGGGTGACCACGCTGGTCTGATTTGACAAATGGATGCATTGCATTCCTGCATCAATCAAAAGGATGGCGATTATCATCCACAAGTAGCTGTCATTTCCAAAAAATGCCAACAACCATGCAGCCAAGATAACACATCCCCCGACAATGGAGAAGAACCTTACGCCGTACTTCTGGACATAGCCGCTAATGAATACAACCGTAGACGCACCTGCCAATCCGCACAAACCGAGTGCCCCGATAATATCGTCATCCGCAAAGAATGGCTCTTGCTTCATCCGGAAAGCAAGGCAACTCCACAACGCAAAGAACGAGCCATAAGCCAATGCCGCCCTCAACGAAGCGATACGCAAGTACGAGTTTTTGGCAAGCAGACGCAACAAGGATTTCATCAGACCCACATAATTTTCACCTGAACGAGCAGGCAGAACGGGAAGCATCTTGTAAATCATAAGAAAGCATCCGAGCATAAACACACAAGCCACAAAATAGACGGAATGCCATCCCCACATATCAGCCAGGAAACCACTTAACACCCGTGAGCCAAGAATGCCTATGAGCAAACAGGACTGTATAATCCCCACGTTGCGTACCTTGTGTGCTGGTGCTGAATGGAAAGACACCAACGGGATGAAGAACTGCGGTATAACCGAAGATGCTCCGGCAAGCAAGGATGTGCCCCACACCCAATAGATGTTAGGGGCAAGTGCTATGACAAGCAATGCGCACGATGAAATGAGATAATTGGTCAATATCAGCTGCTTTCGTGAAACCAAATCGCCAAGCGGAATGACAAACACAAGTCCGACTACATAACCTATCTGGGTCAATGTCGCAACCATGCTGGCAGAAAAGTCGCTTACCCCAAAATCCTTTGCCATGCTGCCCAACAAAGGCTGGTTGTAGTAGCAGTTGGCAACGGAAAGCCCGGTAGCGACTGCCATCAGAGCCAGCAGAGGTGCCGGAATGCCATGGCTTTCTCTCAATTCATATTTCATCATTTATTCATCCTTTCAGTATGACACAACTTTCAATCCAATCAAGGAGGCAATGAGCGTGAACAGGAAGAAAAGCCGTATGGGAGTGGCCGGCTCTTTGAAAACGAATATCCCAATCAAGACCGTGCCGACAGCTCCGATACCCGTCCAAATGGCGTATGCCGTGCCCAAAGGCAAAGTCTGAACCGCTTTGGCAAGTAATGCCATACTCAATACCGTGGAAGCCAAGAAACCGCTTCCCCACAGATAAAAACCAATACCTGATGCCTCTCTCGTTTTTCCCAAGCAGAATGTAAGGCTTACCTCAAACAATCCTGCCAAAAATAAAATTATCCAATTCATACCTATGATTTATTAAATTCGGGTGCAAAAGTAAGCAAGTAAATTCCAACCGTTTTTTACATTTGGTAAAAACGGATTTTGCATTTGACAAAAAACAGCCGTTAGCAGCTGTTTCTGTGCACTATTTTATATTTTTGTACCACAAAAATGACTTATGGATATAAAGGAAATCATCAACCAGAGATATGCCATGCCAGATGCGTCTTTGGACAAGTTGCGGCAATGCCTGACGGAAGTCTCATACCCAAAAGGATTCCAAGTGTTGGAATATGGCAAGATAGAAAAAGACATCTTCTTCATCAAGAAAGGCATTGTCCGCGCCTATACTTCGGTAGAGGGGAAAGAAATTACCTTTTGGGTCGGCAAGGAAGGGGCGACTATTGTTTCCATGAAAGGATATGTGAATGACGAACCGGGGTATGAAACAATGGAGCTGATGGAAAATTCTGTCTTATATGTATTGGAAAGGAAAAAACTGAAAGAGTTATTCTTGGAGGATTTGCACATAGCTAATTGGGGACGGCGTTATGCGGAAATGGAACTGCTTGCTGCCGAGGAGCGCCTGATTTCCATGTTGTCAGCCGTCGCCTCGGAACGGTATCACGAGTTGTTGGAGAAAGAGCCTGATTTGTTACAGCGGTTGCCGTTAGGAAGTATCGCCACCTATTTAGGCATCACACAGGCAAGTTTGAGTAGGATTCGGGCACAAATAAAATGACGTTTCAACCAACTGAGGATAGCAAGCGGTTTTGGTCTGCCCCAAACGCAAACTTGCTATTCTTCCGTTGGTATTGTTTATAATCCCATGCCCTTGCCTCTCCTAAGCGGTTCAACCGTCCTTTTAACGGATGAGAACAGCCTGCCAAACTGCTCCTTGAACCACTCTCCAATCACTTGCCCGTTAATG
>JALEYW010000049.1:0-36482 GCA_022773145.1 Bacteroidales bacterium | reverse complement strand
TAGCTATCGGGCTTTGGTTTGTGCTGCAACCTTACCCCTGACTTTGAGCCTTGTATCAAGTTTCTGTGCGTGGAGCCAGACTTTTGTCCTTAGCTTCCTTCCGATTCTCCTCGCGGTGGACACCGTTGCCTCGGACTATGCGCTACCCGCTATCGGGGCGCGCTCGGGACTTTCACCCATTAGATTATGCCCATGTCGGGCGAACGAAGAAAAAAAACAAAACGCCAGTTTTGTTTTTTCTCTTCCGAGCCGCAGCCTATCTTATACAAAAATACAAACAGCATAGCCTTATCCTCACGCGCACACTCTTTTTTTCAAAAAAAACAAACATTTTACACTAAAACACGTTACAAAACACATTCCTTTGCGTTTACCTTATAAATAAAACCTACGCACAATGGCAAAATCGGCCGAAACAAATGCACTGCCGGAGGTTTTCAGACGGATGCGCCAGGGTTTGCAACAGATGGCCCGCCTCATCACAGGCAACAAGGAAGACGCGGAAGACGCTTTGCAAGATGCCTTTGTACGGCTGTGGGTGAAATACCCGGAAGTGCCACCCGACGTTGCACCGGCACTGATGACCACCACCGTACGCAACCTGAGCATTGATAGAGTGCGACGACAGGCGGAACAATCGGTGCCCATCGATGAAACACGCGACACCATGGCCGACAACGCGGCTGAAATGCAAGCTGCCGCCGACGAGAAGTACCGACAGGTGGAACGCATCATCCGGGAAAAGCTCACGCCCCTCCAGCAAGACATCATGAAAATGCGCGACTGCGACGGCTACACTTACGAGCAGATTGCCAACCACTTCAGAATGCAGCAGGCTGCCGTAAGAATGCAACTCTCAAGAGCACGCCAAACCGTGCGCGACACATGGCGCACACAAAACCTCTCCTCATGAAACTTATCCAACCCTCTCCCCTTACCCTGCAAAAAGCTGAAAGGCTTACGAAGCGTTTCTTTGAAGCGCAGACCACGGAAGCCGAGGAAGAATGGCTGAAACGCTTCGCCGTTTCGCCGGCAGGAGCCTCACCCCGCTTCGACGAGCTGCGCGCAGTGCTGGGACTGGCTGCCTACGCGAGCCGCCAGACGACTCCTCGCCGCAGCCGCACGTTGCGACTGCAGAGGCAGCCGCTGCGCTATGCAGCTGCCGTTGCCTGCTGTCTGATAATGGGGGGTGCTGCGATTTTTACCTATTCCTACCGGCAACAGAACCAATGTCTGGCGTACATCAACGGCGTGCGAACCACCGACTCCGAAAGGGTGATGGCGGCCATGCACCAATCCGTAGCCGAGATGGCGGCTCCCACCGGCACCTGCGGCTTCGAGCAGCAACTGGGCGATATGTTGCGCACGCCGTTAGAGGAATAGTCCTCCGAACTGCCCAACCCGGCACCGCACCATCTCCAACATTTCTCGACTAAGCCCGATTACCCGACTCCATCCCTCATTCCCCAACCCCACGGCATTATGAAACATCGTATCATCCTTTGGTTATTGGCATGGCTCCTGGCACTGCCGCTCTGCGCGCAGACGGGGCTGCACATTGCCTCCGTGTTCAACGGACAATACCGCCAACGCAAAGACGCCACGGAGGTTTTGTTGAAAGGCAAAAAAATCAGCCATTACAAGCTCTCGCTCTTCCGCAGCCTGACGCTCTCCCCCTCGAACGCAGAGCGCGACCAAATTGAGCGGCTGGTACAGGCCGATGCCCGGCAGGCCATCGACAAGGAGGTATCCTTGCGCGGAGGCCATCTGTATTATGGTTTTTACCAGCTGAAACCCCAAGGCAAAACCCGGCGATATATCTTCTACCGCAACAATGCCCTCCATCCCTCCAAAGCCGGCGACAACAAGACGCTGACCATCATCTACATGGAAGGCACGGCCACCATAGAAGAACTGCAAAAGATTTTTTCATAACCACCAAATACTTTTCCTATGAAACATTTCCTCCTTTCCCTCGTCATGGGGCTGGTGCCGCTGGCGGGACTGGCCGAAGACCGGTGTCTGAACGACACGGTGGTGAAAGTGCTCCACCCTGACAGCGTGCTGATTACGACCGGCGACTCGCTCACGCAAGTACAGGTGTACGGACGCTCGGACGACAACGCCTACAAGTTCAACTATACCATCGGCAACTCGCCCGATGCCCTGGCTTCCGTGAAGGAGCACACCAGCAACTGGGACTTTGCCCTACCCTTCCAGCCTTCGCGCAAGAAAAGCTCGGCGCAGTACACGCTCCGCAGTCTCATCTGCTCCTTGGGCTACAGCATTCCGCTTCAGGACGTGCCCGAAACGGAACATCTCAGCTGCTGGAACATCAGTATGGAACTGCTGCAGGTGCATTCGCTGCTGCCCGGCAAGAAGGACTCCTGGAGCATCGGCTTTGCCTACAACGCCAACCTGATGAAGCAGCACAAGGGCAACTTGTGGTTCAAGGACGAGGGCAGGTTGGGCATAATGAAGTTTCCCGACGGGACACGCAAGCAGAAGTCCTTACTCCTTGACACGTACTTCAGCTTCCCCCTCACCTACGGCCACGCCTTAGGCAAAAACTGGATACACCTGTCGGCCATACCCGAACTGCACATCAAACCCTTCGTCAGGAACAAGTTCAAGGCGGACAACCGCGAATACGAACACCGCCTGAAACATTTTGACCGCAATGTGTTCGGCATGAGCTTCCGCGCCGATTTCCATTTCAGCGACATCATCGGCATCTATGTCAAGTACACGCCGACCTACCTCTTCAAAAAGGACCAAGGCCCCCGCTTCCAGCTGCTCACCTTCGGTCTGACCATTTAACCCTTCAAACTCCTCATCATGAAACGATATACAATGTTTATCCTCGCCGGCCTCCTGAGCCTCACGGGCCGGCTGCAAGCCTCCACGGTCAACGATACCATCGTGGATGTCAAGTCTGTCAAAGAAGTGGTGCTCGAAGACGACGGCGAAACGGTTACCCTCTACGTCAAAGGCAAAGAGGCCGACAGCACCTTCCAGTTTGTTTACACCGGTCTCCGCCCACGCATAGCCACTCACGTGGAAGAAAGCAAGAAGAAAGGGGCGCAACAGTCCGCTGGTATGCGGGTGGGCAAGAAGAAATTCTGTACCAAAGCCATGAAATGGGGTTTCGGCGGCATTAACCTCGGATTTGCCAATGCGGTGGATGCTCCCGGCAATGTGAACATTGACATGGCTTCCTCGGTAGAGATAGCTTTTGAACCGCTCCACTACCGTTGGTACAACCGGCGCCAGACGCAGTACTTCTCCCTCGGCCTGAGTTTCGGTTGGCGCAACTTCCGCATGACGGGCCACAGCCGTTTCTTGAAGGACGACAACGGAATCCTCACCACAGCGGCCTACCCCGAAAACGCTTCCAAGACGGAGTTCTCGCGCATCAAGCTCTTCAGCCTCGGCATCCCCTTCCGCTACACGTTCAAGTTAGACAAGAACTGGAAGATAGACCTTGCTACCATCCTGAACTTCAACACGTATGCTTCGGTAAAGACACGCTACGAACTGACGGACGACTCGTTCTACCCCAACCGGACCGTAACGCACAAGGTCAAGGAGATGACAAAGGATCTGCACCAAATACCGGTATCAGTTGACTTCATGGCGCAAGTGCATTGGAAGTGGCTCGGTGTATATGCCAAATATTCTCCCTGCAAGGTGCTTAACACCGATTGGGGGCCGGACTTCACGCCTATTTCTGTAGGATTTTCCCTATTTTACTAAGGGATAAGCAGCGTTTTTCCTATATTCATTTTTCGTATTATTCAAAATGTGTATTTTTGGGCGGGAAACAGTTCCCGCCCTATTTTTCTGACACATGAAAAACGAACATCTCACCATCGCCTATGCCTTGCTTTCTTTTGAAGAGCTTCCGGCCGATGAGCAGGCATTGGTGAAACTGGCCGAAGAGGCCACCCAAACCAGCTACGCCCCTTATTCCCATTTCCACGTAGGTGCCGCGCTGCAACTGGAGGGTAACGTCCGGATAGCAGGCAGCAACCAGGAAAACGCGGCCTTCGGTGCCGGCACCTGTGCCGAACGCTCCGCCCTTTTCTATGCGCATTCCAGCCACCCGGAAGCGGCAGTGGAGGCCATCGCCATTGCTGCGCGCGGCACAAACGGCGAACTGACGGACTGTCCCATATCGCCCTGCGGCATCTGCCGGCAAGCCTTGCTCGAAGCGCAGAACCGCGCCGGAAAACCAATCCGCGTGTTGCTCTGCGGCAAACGGCACATCGTCCGCCTCACAGGCATAGAAAACCTGCTGCCCTTTGCGTTCAACGAAATCGTGTGAAATCAATTTATAATTTATAATGTATAATGTCTAATGAGGTCTGGCGACCGACGTGCAGGACGATGCAGAACCGCCGACTTCATGGCCGCAGGCTTCATTATACATTTTACATTATACATTATTCCTCGCCTTGCACTATCTTTTCATAATATAGGCGGCGGCTCGGAAGAAGAAAAACAAAACTTTCAGCTTTGTTTTTCATTCTTCTCTCGCCTTGCACTATCTTTGCTTCGCCTATCAGTCAACGATAAGCTATCTTTTTACAACAATCAATCATTTTGTTGCCTCATTATGACCGAAAAACGCAGTTTTGTAACGATTGCCAACCTGTCGAGGGAGAAACTGCTCTACCTCATCAGCATGGCCCAGGAGTTTGAAAAACGCCCCAACCGAAAGATATTGGACGGCCGCGTGGTGGCCACCCTTTTCTTTGAACCTTCCACCCGCACACGCCTCTCCTTTGAAACCGCCGCCAACCGCCTCGGTGCCAGGGTCATCGGATTTACCGACCCAAAGGTGACCAGTTCCACGAAGGGAGAAACGCTCAAGGACACCATCATGATGGTGAGCAACTACGCCGATGTCATCGTGATGCGCCACTACTTAGAAGGTGCCGCACGCTACGCCAGCGAAGTGTCGCCCGTGCCCGTGGTCAACGCCGGCGACGGTGCCAACCAGCACCCCTCGCAAACCATGCTCGACCTCTACAGCATCTACAAGACGCAAGGCACGCTCGACAACCTGAACATCTACCTCGTAGGCGACTTGAAATACGGCCGCACCGTCCACTCGTTGCTCATGGCCATGCGCCACTTCAACCCCACCTTCCACTTTATCGCACCCAAAGAACTTGCCATGCCCGAAGAGTACAAACTGTACTGTCGAGAGCATGGCATTCGTTTTGAAGAACACGAGGACTTCAACGCGGATGTGATTGCCGGTGCCGACATCCTCTACATGACCCGCGTGCAACGCGAGCGCTTCACGGACCTCATGGAGTACGAACGTGTAAAGGACGTGTACATCCTGCGCGCCAATATGCTGCATAAGGCCAAAGACAACATGAAGATTCTCCACCCGCTGCCCCGCGTGAACGAAATAGCCTACGACGTGGACAACGACCCGCATGCTTACTACTTTGAGCAGGCACGCAACGGACTCTATGCCCGTCAGGCCATCATCAGCGACGTGCTCGGCATCACGCTCGACGAAGTCAAACAATAATCTCCCCTCCCTCTTATTCCTTATATAATATATGAAACGTCAAGAGCTCATGGTGGCAGCCATCGAAAACGGCACTGTCATTGACCATATCCCCTCCAACAAGCTTTTCCAAGTGGTGCGCCTGCTGCACCTCGACCTGCAAAAGTCTGCCGTCATGGTGGGTTACAACCTGCCCAGCTCCAAAATGGGCAACAAGAGCATCATCAAAATTGCCGACAAGTTTTTCAGCGATGCCGAGCTCAACACGCTCAGCGTCGTAGCTCCCAACGTCACACTCTGCATCATCCGCGATTTTGAAGTGGTGGAGAAGAAATGCGTCACGCTGCCTCGCACCATCACCGGCATCGTCCGTTGTGCCAACCCCAAATGTATCACGAACAACGAGCCCATGCCCACCCGTTTCCACGTGTCCGATGCAGAAAACGGCACGATACAATGCGACTATTGCGAGAAAGAGCAACCGCTCGAAACGGTCAAACTCGTATAACCCCTCCAAGCATTCGCCAACCGATGAAACAAAGCTGGAAGCCCGGCACCATGATCTATCCCCTGCCCGCACTCCTCATTTCGTGCGGCAGCTCGCCCGCTGACTACAACCTCTTCACCGTGGCCTGGGCCGGAACGATTTGCACCAACCCGGCCATGTGCTACATCTCCGTGCGCCCCGAACGCCACTCCTACGAACTCATCAAAGAGTCCATGGAGTTTGTCATCAACCTGACCACGGAAGAAATGGCTCGCGCCACCGATTGGTGCGGCGTGCGCTCCGGGCGCGACTACCGCAAGTTTGAAGAAACGGGCCTCACCCCCGCGCCGGCACAGTGCGTCAGTGCCCCCATCGTGGCCGAGGCACCGCTGAGCATCGAGTGCAGGGTGAAGGAAATCATCCACCTGGGTTCGCACGACATGTTCATTGCCGACGTGGTGGGCGTGCTGGCCGACGACAGCCTGCTGGACGAAGACGGCAAATGGCATCTGGACAAGTCACACCCGCTGGTCTACCTGCACGGAGCCTACTACGGCCTGGGCGACTTCATAGGCCGCTTCGGTTTCTCCGTGAAAAAGTGAAAATCCCGCATCGGAGCAACCAATTACGAAAACAACATTGCAAACCACAAACCCCACGGAAATCATGAACAAAGACACCGAAATCTTCAACCTCATCGAAGCAGAACACCAACGCCAACTGCGCGGCATCGAACTGATTGCCTCTGAAAACTTCGTGAGCGACCAAGTGATGCAAGCCATGGGCTCATGGCTCACCAACAAATATGCCGAAGGCTATCCCGGCAAACGCTATTACGGCGGCTGCCAAGTGGTGGATCAGACCGAAACACTCGCCATCGAACGCGCCAAGAAGCTCTTCGGCGCCGCCTATGCCAACGTGCAGCCCCACTCCGGAGCGCAGGCCAACGCCGCCGTGTTCTTTGCCGTGCTCAAACCCGGCGACACTTTCATGGGACTGAACCTCGACCACGGCGGCCACCTCTCCCACGGCTCCAAGGTCAACACTTCCGGCATCCTCTATAATCCCGTAGGCTACAACCTCAACAAGGAAACCGGCCGCGTGGACTACGACGAGATGGAACAACTCGCCCTGCAGCACAAGCCCAAGCTCATCATCGGCGGCGGCTCGGCCTACAGCCGCGAATGGGACTACGCCCGTATGCGCAGCATCGCCGACAAGGTGGGAGCCATCTTCATGGTGGACATGGCGCACCCCGCCGGACTGATTGCCGCCGGACTGCTCGACAATCCCGTGAAGTACGCCCACATCGTGACCACCACCACCCACAAGACACTGCGCGGCCCTCGCGGCGGCATGATCCTGATGGGTGAGGATTTTGAAAATCCCTGGGGACTCACCACACCGAAGGGAGCTGTCAAGATGATGAGCCAGCTGCTCAACAGCGCAGTCTTCCCCGGCATCCAAGGCGGCCCGCTGGAACACGTCATCGCCGCCAAGGCCGTAGCTTTCGGCGAAGCGTTGCAACCGGAATTCAAGGAATATGCCCTGCAAGTGAAGAAGAACGCCGCCAAACTGGCTGAAGAACTCACCCGTCGCGGCTTCACCATCGTCAGCGGAGGCACGGACAACCACTCCATGCTCGTTGACCTGCGCAGCAAATACCCCGACCTCACAGGCAAAGTGGCTGAAAACGCCCTCGTAGCAGCCGACATCACCGTGAACAAGAACATGGTACCCTTCGACAGCCGCTCCGCTTTCCAAACTTCAGGCATCCGTCTCGGCACGCCGGCCATCACCACGCGAGGCGCCAAAGAAGACCTCATGGTAGAAATCGCCGGCATGATTGAGGAAGTGCTCAACGATCCCGAAAACGAAGCCGTCATCGCTGCCGTACGCGCCCGCGTCAACGAAACGATGAAGCAATACCCGCTCTTTGCCTATTAAGGAAAGAGTATCGGAATGATTGAATAGGAATGAAGCGTTTTGAAGTTTAACGGTGATGCTATCGGCGAAAAGCCTCAGCTGCCTACAAACTCCTTAACGCTTCATTTTTTGAAGTCTTCATCCGCACCAATCTCCTACTCAACCCTTCTCTATATACGTATTTCTTTCCTTGAAAAAAAAGTTCAAACCTTCATAGAACGGCCGTTCCCCATTGATTTTCAGTTCATTTACACATGAACGATTTGAAATTAAAAGCTTCATCTACCGCCGAAACATTCATCAGGAAGTACCCTAACCCATGGATGGGACAATCGCCATCACTCTCTCTATCAGCCTCTTTCTTTTAGCCTTTCCATATACATCGAGAATACAGCCATTCCAAGCGTTCAACGCTAAAGACGTATCGCCCCACCTGCTAAAAGTTGTTATTTACCAAACTCTTTTCCCGATGAAAGTTTGAAAAGCCACATTGATACATACGCAGGCTTTTTTACTACAATCATTCATATGTAAACACTATGAAAATCAGCTCTAAATACTTCAACATGAAGGTTTGAAAGAAAAATTCAGGGAATAAAAAGCGTATATACACGCGCACAAGGCGCAAACTTCGCCAAAAAGGGGAACAATCCCCGCATTCTGTAATTATAGGATTTTAACCCTTATGTTTTTTCAGCCATATCAGCAATAGCTTTCACGAATCCGCCACTTGACGCACACAAATGGCGAACTATTTTTTTCTAATCACCGAGTTGAAAAATCAAATCCAGGAGTTGACAAACGCATATCGCCAGTTGTTTGACAGTTTCGACAAACGAAGTCGCAACCGGTCCATGCCCGACATAAATAAAAAGCAGATGGTTTCTCCTCCACGGCTACGTCCAAACAGCATCCCGACAAAAGCCCCTAAAGTGCTCATATTCTTTTGCAAAAACTTGATTACCCCCAATAAAAAGCGTAATTTTGCAGCGTTTTTTAAAAGAAACATTAAAGGGCTTTCTACAAATTAGCTTGAGATGGTTCTGCGGCTATCGCACTGTAGACTGCTGATTTGAACAAAGGAGCGTGGCAGGCTACGCGACCAAATGAAAATCGGCACGATACAAGGCGAGAGACGCAGAAGCAGCCAAGTCTATTTATAGCGTAACAAACCCCTGAAACTAATTTATTGAACACCCCTAAATACAAATGGAACAGACTGAAACACCGGAAGGCCTGCAGACCGCAGAGGCTCAAGAGAATCCGCAAGGAAAGAAAAAGAAGCTAATCATTGCTTGCATCATTGCAGCATTCGTGCTTATCGGTGGCGGCATCGCCATTGCCCTGATTAGCAACAACACATCAGATGCAGAACAAATAGCCTACGAGGTATTGGAAAACAATGACAACCCGCAGGACTACAAAGACTTTTTGGAAAAGTACCCCGACAGCCGCCGGGCAAACGAAGTGCGCAACCGGCTGGAAGTGTTGGAGGAGATGCTGCAAAAGTGGAACTCGATTGTCCTGTCCGACAATGTGCGCGACTTCATCGATTTCAAAAACAGCTACACCAATCCGCGCCTGGCCCGCATCTGCGACATCAAGATTGACTCGCTGGACTTCGTCAAAGCGCAAACCATCGGAACGGAGGAAGCTTATCAGCACTACCTCAGCACACACCCCGACGGGCGCTATGCATCGGAAGCTTCGATAGCCCAAGGCAACCTGCGCGACATGGAAATTACACCCGACGACCGCGAGCGCATTGTCAGCGTGGTAACAGACTTTTTCCATGGTTTTGAAATGCAGGACGAAGCTACCGTCTGCGCCAACATCACGGCCACGATGAAAACCTTCCTCCACCAAAAGGAAGCCACCAAAGCCACTGTGATACAGACCATCAAGGGGATGTTCAACGAACATATTCAAAATTGCCAATTCACGGTGAACCGCGACATCGAAATCTCGCGTGCACCGGGTTCTAACGGCAATTTCACGGCCACCTTCACCGTGGACCAACACATTGAACGCGACAACGAGGGCAAGACATTCGGTTCCTACCGCTGCGTAGTAGAACTGACTCCGCAGCTACTCATTACATCGCTCACGATGGATGAGCTTTCCAAGCGATAGGCTGCCTTCACCCCTTCGCCAACTGAGAAAAAAATCACACATTCTCTTTCACCTATTTTTATTGCTATGCTGACAATCAACTCTTACGAAGAATTTGAAAAGTACGTGGGTCAGGAACTAGGCGTTTCCGAATGGCTCGAAGTGGACCAGGACCGCATCAACGCCTTCGCCGATGCCACGCTCGACCACCAGTGGATACACGTTGATCCGGAACGCGCCAAGAGCGGCCCCTTCGGACAAACCATTGTTCACGGCTACCTGACGCTTTCACTCCTGCCCTACCTTTGGGAACAAATCATTCAGGTGAACAACCTGAAAATGATGGTGAACTACGGTATGGACAAGATGAAATACGGCCAAGCCGTGCTGAGCGGACAAAGCGTGCGCCTGGTGGCTTCGCTCCAAAGCATCGCCAACCTGCGCGGCATATGCAAGGCGGAAATCAAATTCACCATCGAAATCAAGGACCAGCGCAAACCCGCGCTCACCGGCGTAGCCACTTTCCTGTACCATTTCAATAATGTATAATGTATAATGTAAAATGTATAATGTATAATGAAGGCTACGCCAATGGTGGCGGCGGTTCTGCTTCGTCCTGATAAACGTCGTAGACCTCATTAAACATTATACATTATAAATTGCCCATGAGCGACAGCTACCAGACCATCAAAGCCCCCTCCGAAGCGCAGCTCACCGAAAAACGCTCGCGTTTTTTGGCCTTTGCCTTCCACGTCGATACCGAAGAGGAGGCCAAAGAGCTGGCGGGACAATTTAAAAAGAAGTACTACGACGCACGCCATGTGTGCTATGCCTATGTGCTGGGAAATGCCGGCGAAAGCACACGCGCCCAGGACGACGGAGAACCTTCGGGCACGGCGGGACGACCCATATTGGGCCAAATCATCTCGCGGGGACTGACGTATGTCATGGTACTGGTGGTGCGCTACTTCGGCGGTGTGAAGCTGGGCACTGGGCCGCTCGGCGTGGCCTACAAAACGGTGGCGGGCGAAGCTCTCGACGAAGCGGAAAAAGAAACCTGCATCGTGTGTGCGCAAATCAAGGTGGCCGCGCCGTATGCCGAGGCCGATGTGGCCATGCGCTTTGTGCGCGAAGCCGGAGCAGAAATCATCGCTCGCGACTATACCGCCACGGAGACCTTGCTCACAGTGAGCGTGCGCTTGGATGACGAGGCGAAACTGCGCGAGCGGCTGGCCAAAATCCTTACACTCCGATTTATCTCCTGATTCTTTCGTCTTTCCCTGACCATGCTTCAACTCCTTCCCCTCTACCCTGCTTTTCAGCAAGCGGCCTCCGGGCTGTATGAAACGTCCTTCCCCGAAGTGGAACGCCGTCCCACGGAACAGTGGACCGAGCTGATGACCGGCAACCAGCTGTTTCACGCTGAAGCGGTCTGCCACGACGGTGCGTTCTGCGGACTGCTCACTTGGTGGGATATTGACTCCTTTATATATATAGAACACTTTGCCATCTGTCCTGACCTGCGCAGCGCGGGACTGGGAGGGCGCGCCTTCGGCCACTTCATGGAGCTGCACGCCGACAAACCCATCGTGCTGGAAGTGGAACCGCCCACCGAAGAAACCGCCCGGCGGCGCATCGGCTTTTACCAACGCCACGGGATGGACCTGATACCCGGCAATTACCGCCAACCTTCCTACAGACCGGGCGGAGAAAGCATTCCGCTCTGCCTCATGTGTTCCCGACCGGACTTTGCCCGACAACAGTTTGACAGCCTGACGGCGGTCATCCACCGGGAAGTGTACGGCGTGGAACAGGAAAACCATATTTGAGAATACTTATCAGCGGAAGTTGCCAAACGCCCGGCGTATTTCGACAGCTTACGCAACAAACACTACAAAGCAAACCAACCATGTATAGAACCAACAACTGCGGCGAACTACGTTTGGAACATGCCGGACAGGAAGTGACCCTGGCCGGATGGGTGCAACGCAGCCGCAAAATGGGCGGCATGACCTTCGTTGACCTGCGCGACCGCTACGGCATCACGCAACTGGTGTTCAACGAAGAGACCAATGCCGAACTCTGTGCCCAAGCCAACAAGCTGGGCCGCGAATATGTGATACAGGTGAAAGGCATCGTGAACGAACGCTACGCCAAGAACGACAAGATGCCTACCGGCGACATCGAAATCATCGTGAACGAACTGACGGTGCTCAACGCTTCGCTGACTCCGCCCTTCACCATCGAAACCAATACCGACGGCGGCGATGACCTCCGCATGAAGTACCGCTATCTGGACCTGCGCCGCGAAACGGTGCGCGCCAACCTCGAACTGCGCCACAAGTTCTGCATTGCCGTGCGCAACTTCCTGGACAGCAAAGGCTTTCTGGAAATCGAAACGCCCGTGCTGATTGGCTCCACACCGGAAGGAGCACGCGACTTTATCGTGCCCTCGCGCATGAACCCGGGCCAGTTCTACGCTCTGCCGCAAAGCCCGCAGACGCTGAAGCAGCTGCTCATGGTGGCCGGCATGGACCGCTATTTCCAAATAGCCAAGTGCTTCCGCGACGAGGACCTGCGCGCCGACCGGCAGCCTGAGTTCACGCAGATTGACTGCGAAATGTCATTCGTGACGCAGGACGACATCCTGAACACCTTTGAGGAAATGGCCAAGTATCTCTTCAAGGAGGTGAGAGGCTACGATCTGGGCGATGCACCCTTCATCCGGATGCCTTGGCACGAGGCCATGCGCCGCTTCGGTTCTGACAAGCCCGATATGCGCTTCGGCATGGAGTTTGTGGAACTGATGGACACGCTGCAAAACACCGGCTCCTTCGGTGTGTTCAACGAGGCTGCCTACATCGGCGGTATCTGCGCCGAAGGCTGTGCCCACTACACGCGCAAACAACTTGACCAGCTGACTGACTTCGTGAAGACGCCGCAAATCGGTGCCAAGGGATTGGTTTATGCCCGTGTGGGCGACGATGGCTCGGTGAAGAGTTCCGTGGACAAGTTCTACACGCCCGAAGTGCTGGCCCAACTCAAAGAGAAGATGCAGGCCAAGCCCGGCGACCTCATCCTCATCCTCTCGGGCAGCGATGCCATGAAGACGCGCAAGCAGCTTTGCGAACTGCGCCTCGAAATGGGCAACCGCCTGGGACTGCGCGACAAGAACAAGTTTGCCCTGCTCTGGGTGGTCGACTTCCCTATGTTCGAATGGAGCGAAGAGGAAGGCCGTCTGTTGGCCATGCACCATCCTTTCACAGCTCCCCGTCCGCAGGATATCCCGATGCTCGACACTGACCCAGCCAATGTATTGGCCGACGCCTACGACATGGTGTGCAATGGTGTTGAAGTAGGTGGCGGTTCGATACGTATCCACGATGCCGTGTTGCAGGCCAAGATATTCAATGTGCTGGGCTTCACCCCCGAACGTGCGCAAGAGCAGTTCGGCTTCCTGATGAATGCTTTCAAATACGGTGCTCCTCCTCACGGAGGCCTGGCCTACGGTCTGGACCGCTGGGTTTCGCTCTTTGCCGGCCTCGACAGCATCCGCGACTGTATTGCCTTCCCGAAAAACAACTCCGGACGCGATGTGATGCTCGACGCTCCTTCGGCTGTTGACCCGAAACAGTTAGACGAACTGCAAATCAGCCTGAACCCGGAAGCGTAAACACAAGTAGGATATTTAGTATACCGGCCATGAGGTCCTGCCTCGCTTGGAACCCATGGCCGGTAATTTTTCTTTTCTCTAAAGTTTTTCTTTCTCCATGAAATATTTTGCCACAGCCATCATGGCCACATTGCTGCTGACGACGGCCTGTCGGAATCAGAACAAACAGGTTGACTCCAATGAAGGCAACGATTCCGCCATCAATGACCAAGCGGCCGAACACATGGCGGACTCTACCATCTACGGTACGTCTGACGAATTTGGCATGAGCACCTTTACCCTCATCTCCGACCAAGGGGACACGCTGAACGTTACACGCACGGCGAATGACGGCACGGACGGGAAAATATACGGCGACTTGAAGGAAGGCGAACGCTATGCGATGACAACACGCGACGGCGGTGAGGCCATCGGCGTGCTCATCAACCTCACGCAGCTGGAACGCCACATCAAGGACTACGAAATCTGCAACGGCAAGCTGATTGTACAGGGCGACACGGTGGTGATTGAAGAACTGGACGACAAGGCCTGCAAGTTCAAACAACAATAGCTCAAGCAATTCCCAACTTATACAATAAACTGCATTATGTTTTCAGGAATAGTAGAAGCCATGGCGCGCGTGGTGACCGTGGAACAGGACCGCGAGAACAAACACTTCACCCTGGAATGCGCCTTCGGACACGAACTTCACATTGACCAAAGCGTGGCCCACAACGGGGTGTGCCTGACGGTGGTAAGCACTGACGGCGACCGCTACGTGGTGACCGCCATGGACGAAACGCTGCGCCGCTCGAACCTGGGCGAATGGCAGGAGGGGGACATGGTCAACGTGGAACGCTCCATGCTCATGAACGGACGGCTGGACGGTCACATCGTGCAGGGACACGTGGACCAAACGGCCACGTGTGTTTCCATTGAAGATGCCGAGGGAAGTTTCATCTATACCTTCTCCTACGAAAGCTCGCCGGAAATGATTGCGCGAGGCTACTTTACCGTGGACAAAGGCTCTGTGACGGTCAACGGCGTCAGCCTTACCGTTTGCGAACCTACCGCCGACACGTTCAAGGTGTGCATCATCCCCTACACTTACGAACACACGAACTTCCACACGCTGAAGGTGGGAAGCAAGGTGAACATTGAGTTCGACATCTTGGGGAAATACATCAGCCGGTTGGCGCAGCTGCAACAGGAAGAGGCGTAAAAGAACTTCTATGCAGCTCTTTCGTACATCCACTCGTTATTCTATTCATTTCATGCGCGAGATATTGTGCATTTTCTTTGGAGGCGGTGTAGGAAGTATTTGCCGCTACGCACTGGGGGCATGGCTTGCCTCTCCCACCGGACACCCCTGGCCATGGGGCACCTATGCCGCCAATGTATTGGGTAGCTTCAGCATCGGATTGTTGATGAGCTACTTCTGTGGAAAGCCGGGCGGCTGGTGGCAACTCTTGCTCATCACTGGCTTCTGCGGCGGCTTCACCACTTTCTCCACCCTATCGAACGAAACATTCCTACTGCTCCGCCAAGGGCTCTACCTTTGGAGCCTGGCCTACGCTGTTCTTTCTTTGCTATCGGGACTGTGCAGCGTGGCTTTAGGCTTTGCGCTGGGCAACCTGGTGTGGAAAACTGTCTGATTGATTCTTTCTGCCTTCTTTTCCATGAGAAAAAAAGATTTATACGCCCACGTGCTGGCTTTCCTGGAAAGCACGATGGACTCTACCGAAACGGAGCTACACTACTCCAATCCTTTTGAGTTGCTCGTTGCCGTTGTGCTTTCGGCACAATGCACCGATAAACGGATTAACATGGTTACGCCGCGCCTTTTCGCCGACTACCCAACGCCGGAGGCTATGGCCGCCGCCACGCCCGAAACGATTTTCTCCTATATAAGTTCCGTGAGTTATCCCAACAACAAGGCGAAACACCTGGTGGGGCTGGCACGGAAACTGTGCAGCGAATTTCAGGGCGAAGTGCCTTCCACACTGGAAGAGCTGACCCGCCTGCCCGGCGTGGGACGCAAAACGGCCAACGTCATCCAGGCCGTGGCATTTGGGAAGGCGGCCTTGGCGGTCGACACCCACGTGTTCCGCGTAAGCCATCGCTTGGGTCTCGTACCGCCCCGGTGCACCACGCCTTATAGCGTAGAGATGGAACTCAAGAAGTATATTCCGGAAGACAAGGTGGCCGCTTCGCACTATTGGCTGCTGCTTCACGGTCGCTACACTTGCACCGCGCGCTCGCCGAAATGCGCGAGGTGCGGCCTGCAAGCGGTGTGCGTTTCGCGAAAAGCATGAATTGAGTTGCAAGCATTTGAAACGAAATTGTAAGCATTCCGCCATTCAACGAAAAAACTATTTGCTGAACAGGAAATACATTGTTTAACTTCAGCATTCCCTCTGCCCGACTGAAATATTCAGAGAAATAATGGGCAAATCCACAGAGCCACTGATATCTCTTACGAAGTGAAACAATAAGTTTCATCGTGCCACTCGACAAAAGGTTCTTCCAACTGAAGCTTTCGGAAGCTGACCGGTCGGCCTTCGGCATCGAACGTAACAATTTGCCGAGACAACAGTTTGCCATCGGGCAACTGAACATGGGCAAAGGCTATTTCGCAAGCTACGTATTTCATTGGAAATGGGAACGAGAGCGTTCGTTTTGTTCGGCCCGCATTAAGCTGTCGCGTATCTGCTTTTGGGGCGTAGGCAGCAACTGAAGGGTGGTATCAGTCTGCGCATTCATTTCCACTGCGGGTTCTTTATGCTCCTGCTGCTTGGAGGGATGGACGCACTGAAGATGTAAATTGGTGAGTGTGAGGAGACAGGGTCGCTCGCTCCACGGCGAAGCTAAATAAACATAGCCCTTGATACTCTCTACCTTTCGTGAACTATCCACTTCGAGCGTAAGGGTTTGCCATCCGCTCAAATGCAGATATTGTTGCTGCACGACCAAAGAGTCGCCTGCATACTGCAAAGCCAAAACGGCCAAAGCCTGTGGTTGACTGTTGCGATGATGCCATGCAGTAATGAACTTGCACTGCAGTCTGTCGCCGGTGTGCAGCAGGGTATCCGGTTTACAGGTAAAGGAGTAACGATTACAACCCTGCGAATGGAGCAAGATGTGGGCGGGTGCCTGCCAAAGCATCAAGGTGTCGCCTTGCATATTTTGCGACCCTGCTTCACCGGGCACCTGCGGTTTGGAACCGGACGAAGGAGCCCCCATCCGTTCGGCCAAACGGGCATAGATTTTTCCCAACTGCTCGGTATGACGCGCATACCACTCCATGGAATGATCGAAAGTGGCGGCATCGATGCCATACTTGGCAAATACAGTTTCGGTATAAAGACGTGTGTAATAGTCTACGCTGTCTGCTTCGGCCTGCATGGCGAGACCGCAAGCGAGGTGGTAATCGTAAAGAATTTCTTCCATTTTTCCTTCAGACAACACACCCGATGAATCGGTTTTCCGGCAGGACGTCATACAGGCCGAAAGCAATAGGAAACACAACAGAATGAACTTAAACTGTTTCATGTGGCATAAAAAAATGGAAGAAGAAACTAAAGTATGCCTACCGAGAGGCATGCAGAGAGAACAGTCCGCCGTTCTGCAACTGTTTGTAATAAAACAAAGCCAAAGCTATGACGCCACAACTGATGCTGGCATCTGCAAAGTTGAAGATGGCACCGAAGAAGACGTCGCCACCCACAAAGGGCATCCAATCGGGCCAAACGAACAAGGGGAAATAGAACATGTCAACTACCCTTCCCGTTAGGAAACTGCCATAACCTTGCCCAAACGCGACAAGCGTAGCAGGATTGCCCCATGGCGTGCTCTCTGTGAAAATCAAGCCATAGAAAAGGTTGTCAATAATGTTACCGGCAGCACCTGCTATAATCATAGCTACGCAAACAATCAAGCCATAGGGTGCCTTGCGACTTATCAAACGATAAAGCACTACACCAAAGAAGCCGATGGCTACCACACGAAACAGTGCCAGAAACAGCGTTCCCACAAACTGCATGCCGAAAGCCATTCCCCGATTTTCGGTAAACACTAACTGGAACCAATCGGTTATCCGGTAAACTTCATGCAGGGAAAAGTGGGTCTTGATTTGAATTTTGATAATCTGATCAATGATGATGACTGCCAGCAATATGGCAATAGCCACTACGGAACGGTATTTCACTATGATAGACGTTTTTGAAGTTCTTATGGGTGGATTGCTGAGGTTATAAAGTTACTGCGTAACTCGGTTACGCAGTAACTTTAGATGATGGGCCGCCTCGTCAGCTGACGAACCTCGTAACCCACTCGTTGGTATGCAAAAAGAACGGTTAGGGCATCAGTCCTTACGGTCTTTCATTTGCTTGGCTTCAATACTCAAAGTGGCATGTGGCACAGCCCGCAAGCGTTCTTTGGGAATGAGTTTGCCGGTTACACGGCAGATACCGTAAGATTTGTTTTCGATGCGTTGCAAAGCAGCTTGCAAAGATTGAATAAACTTCTGTTGACGAGCAGCCATTGTGGTCAGTTCTTCTTTGGTTTGCGTCATCGAACCTTCTTCCAATACCTTATACGTAGGCATGGTGTCTTCCACATCGTTACCGCTCCTATTTGTCAGGGTGTCCATCATTTGCTTGTAATCTCCCTGAGCCAATTTTAGTTTGGCAAGGATGATTTGCTTGAATTCTTCCAGCTCCTCATCGGAATAACGTGTTTTTTCTGCCATGATGTGTTGGGTTATTATACTAATTTAGATTGGTATTCAAACTACAGACATGAGGCTCAGATGTGCTGATTTCAAGCACACTGCACACAAAGCCTCACGCCTATGTTACTCATATCAACGATTTCGTTAAGCCAAATGAGCAGAGTTCAAACTCGCTTGAATACTCTGCCATGGCGAGAACTTTCGTGCAAGCGAGCGCAGAGCCAAGCTTGCTTGAGCTTTGCCGAGGGCAGCCGAAAGTGTCAAAGAAAATTGCACTTTTAAGAACATTTTTGGATGTCCATCGCTGCCTTGAAGTCCTCAAAGTCATACTCAACAGCAGTGGAGGGCAACTCGCCTGCAAATACAATCTTGTCGGCCAACACCTGCACCGAAATAAAGTCGGCAAATGCTTCGACAGCCTCTTTGAGCTGGGGAACAGCCTGAATGGTCACCTGAATGCGGTCAGTGATTTCAAAACCACTTTCCTTTCGGTAATTCTGGATACGCTTCACCACTTCGCGTGCAAATCCTTCACCTCGCAGTTCCGGAGTGATTTGCAAATCGAGAGCCACCGTAAGCGTACCTTCATTGGCTACTGTCCAGCCGGGCATGTCTTCGCTGATAATCTCCACATCAGCACGCTCAACCAACAATTCCTGTCCTTCAACCTGAAGGCTGAGCGTTCCTTCACTGTCAAGGCGGTTAATCTCATCCTGTCCCAAAGCGGTAACAGCGGCATTGACAGCTTTCATCAATTTGCCGAACTTTTTACCCATCACACGGAAGTTGCATTTCACCTTCTTCTCCAACATATTGGCATCGGCAAAACGAAGTTCTTTCACATTGACCTCGTCGAGGATGAGTTGACGGACATTTTCCAAATCCTCACGCAGGCAGTTGTCGGTTACGGGCACCGTGATACACTGCAAGGGTTGACGCACAATAATATGCTCCTTCTTGCGAAGCGAAAGCACCATGGAAGAAATGTGCTGCGCCAGTTCCATGCGACGCTCCAGGTTCTTGTCAGTTTCTCCGGCCACCGGATAAGCTGCAAGATGCACACTGGCGGGCATGCCCTCCATTCCCTTGGTCAAATCAGCATATAAACGGTCGGCATAGAACGGAGCAATGGGAGCCATGAGTTTCGACACCGTGAGCAAACAGGTGTAGAGCGTTTGGTAAGCACTCAACTTGTCCGTATTCATTTCGCCACCCCAGAAGCGTTTGCGACTCAAACGAACATGCCAATTAGAAAGATTATCAATGACAAAAGTCTGAATCATGCGCCCAGCACGTGTGGGTTCATACTCGTTATAGGCAGCAGTGGTTTGCTCGATCAATGTGTTAAGTTCGGAAAGAATCCAACGGTCAATCTCCGGCCGTTCTGCCATCGGTACTTCGGGAGCCATGGGGTCGAAGTCGTCCACGTTGGCATACATGGCAAAGAAAGAATAGGTTTGGAATAATTTGCCGAAGAACGTACGCGAAACTTCCTTCACACCGTCAACATCAAACTTCAAATTATCCCAAGGCGAGGCATTGGTAATCATGTACCAACGCAACGGGTCGGAACCATATTGCTTGATGGCACCGAAGGGGTCAACGGCGTTGCCGAGCCGTTTCGACATCTTGTTGCCATTCTTATCGAGCACCAGTCCGTTGCTGATAACAGCCTTGAAGGCCACACTGTCGAATACCATGGTGGCGATGGCGTGAAGCGTGAAGAACCAGCCGCGTGTTTGGTCCACGCCTTCGGCAATAAAGTCGGCGGGATAGACCGTGCGGTTGTCCAGCAACTCCTTATTCTCAAAAGGATAGTGGATTTGAGCATAAGGCATGGAGCCGGAGTCAAACCAAACGTCAATCAAGTCCGTCTCGCGGCGCATAGGTTTGCCCGTGGGCGAAACCAGCACTATTTGGTCCACATAAGGCCGGTGCAGGTCAATGCGCCGGTAATTCTCGGCTGAATAGTTACCGGGCACGAACCCCTTTTCCTTCAAGGGATTAGAGGCCATCACACCGGCTGCCACGCTCTTCTCTATCTCATCATAGAGCTGTTGGAGCGAGGCGATGCAGATTTCCTCACGAGTTTCGGCATTTCTCCAGATGGGCAGCGGAGTCCCCCAATAGCGCGAACGACTCAGGTTCCAGTCGTTGAGGTTTTCCAACCATTTGCCAAAGCGGCCAGTACCCGTTGAAGTCGGTTTCCACAGGATAGTGTTGTTCAGTTCCATCATGCGCTCCTTAAGGGCAGAACTGCGGATAAACCAGCTGTCGAGTGGGTAATAAAGCACCGGCTTGTCCGTTCGCCAGCAGTGGGGATAGTTGTGAACGTGCTTTTCAATTTTGAAAGCCAACCCGCTCTGTTTCATCTCCATGCAGAGCACGATGTTGAGGTCCTCGGCCTTTGCTGCCGCCTTCTCATCATATTTACCATTTTGGTTAAATTCGGGAGCATAGGCATTCTTCACGTAGTCGCCGGCATGATTAGCGTAAGCCTCGCGGTTGAGGCACATGGCAATGAAGTGCTCGTCGAGTTCATCCTCCTTATAATATTTGCCGGTGAGGTCCACCATGGGCCTCGTTTCGCCCGCCTTATTGATGAGGAAAAGCGAAGGGATGCCCGCCGCCTTGGCCACCTTGGCATCATCGGCACCAAAGGTAGGAGCTATATGTACAATGCCCGTACCATCATCTGTGGTAACATAATCTCCGGGGATAACGCGGAAAGCCAATTCCTCCAATTCCACGAAGCGGTCAATGCCGGCAGCGAAACATTTTTCGGGATGTGCTGCGGCATATTCCTTCACGAAAGCAGGCGCATTCTCGTCCACCCTTTCTGTAGGTTTTACCCAAGGCATCAATTGAGCATAACGCATACCCACCAGCTCGGAGCCCTTCCATTCTCCCGCCACGCGCCAAGGCACCGTTTTGTCACCGGCTTTGTAAGCCCCGAAGTCAGCATCCTGCGCTTCAGGTTTGAAATAAGCATGCACAAGGTTTTTGGCAACCACCACGGTTACAGGTTCGCCACTGTAAGGATTGAAAGTTTCAATCGCTTGATAAACGAATGACGGTCCCACGCACAATGCCGTGTTGGAAGGCAAAGTCCAAGGAGTAGTAGTCCAGGCAAGGAAATAAGGTTTCCCCCACCCCGTCATTTCAGGCTTAGGGTCGAGGATGGCAAACTGAGCCGTAACCGTGGTATCCTTCACATCGCGATAGCAGCCGGGTTGGTTCAGTTCGTGCGAGCTAAGTCCGGTTCCCGCAGCCGGCGAATAAGGCTGTATGGTATATCCTTTATAAAGCAACCCTTTCTGATAAAGTTGTCCGAGCAGCCACCATAGGGTTTCTATATAGGCGTTGTCGTAAGTGATGTAAGGATTTTCCATGTCCACCCAATATCCCATCAAATGGCTGAGGTCGGTCCACTCCTGCGTATACATCATCACGTTCTGACGGCATCGAGCGTTATATTCCTCAATGGAAACCTTTTTTCCAATATCCTCTTTGGTAATACCCAATTCCTTCTCGACACCCAATTCCACGGGAAGTCCGTGCGTATCCCATCCGGCTTTTCTTTTTACCAAAAAGCCCTGCATGGTTTTATATCGGCAAAAAACATCTTTGATGGTACGAGCCATAACGTGGTGAATCCCCGGATGTCCGTTAGCCGAAGGCGGTCCTTCAAAAAACACGAAGGAAGGGCAGCCTTCACGTTCGCTCATACTTTTATGGAACAAGTCTTGTTGATCCCATTCTTTCAGTACATCTTCGTTTACCTGATAGAGGTCAAGTCCTTTACGTTCAGTAAATTTCATTTGGTTTGTTGTTTCTGAGTTCAGCCCGAAATATCGGGCAAATAAACCTTTTTTATTTTGTGCGGCAAAGTTAGTGCAAGGCGAGCGAAATGAAAAGAAAAGCGTAGATTTTCTTTTTCATGTCCGAGCCGCACACATTATATAATACAAAAGGTCAATATTCGCAGCTCATGCTGCAAGCCGAAGCACCATGCAAGCAAGGCAAAGAAAGAGATCTACATAACCTATTGGCAATGCCCAGCAAGCAGTCGCAAAAAAACCTATTGCAAACGCTATGCGCCAAGAGAGCATGTAGGTACTTTGAGCCGTGCCGCGCTGGCAATGGGCTGCTCGGTGCACCCAGTCGGACAAATGGTGCGATGACACTGCCCCAACGCCGAAACCTACCAACAGAGAGATAACATAACGGTTCAAACTACTCCCCAAAGGGTAACTACATAACGCCAGCAACAAACTGCCATAAGAGGCTACCGCTGACAGTCTGCCAGCGACATGACGAGACGAAAGCACATGACCTACGCCGGCCAACATGACGCCTATAGTCAAAAACAACAACTCCGGAGCAGTACATTCTGCAGTACCGACCACGCGGCCCAACAGCCAAGGAGCAGCAAAAAGAGTCAGTGACAAGCGCCAAGAGCGGGGCAGTAAAAAGCGGTCGAGCGCAAACAACGGCACTTTGACCGGAGCCTTGAGCGGCACTTCGATGGGGGCCACCAAGAGGAAAGCAAAAGCGCAGGGAAGCAAAGCCCACCACCAACAACCTCCAATGGGTAAATGCGCTACAAGCAGTTCCCCTAAAAGCAAACCCATCGGTATACCCAATCGCCCACCCCAGGCATAATGCGCATTGCCCCGGCTTCGCAAATTAGAAGGCAAGATATCGTTGACCAAAGTGGTTCCCAAGGCTATTTGTGCCACTCCGAAAGCCATCCCTTGCAACCCATGAAGCATGATCAGCCACGGAGCTGCAGGAACTGTGGCATAGCCCAATGTGGGTATCAATCCGACAAACCACAAAGCGCGCAAAAAGACGCCTTTGCGCGAATGCCGTTCCATCAAGCCTGCTCCCAACGGGCCGGGAAGCACCATGCCTATGGCAAATGCCAAAACTGCCCAGCCCACCATAGCCGGCCCTTCCCCTTGCTGCCTTCCCTGAGCCGCCAACAGGGCTGGCATGGAGAACACATACAAATGCAGGAACCAGTTGGCCACGCACATTTTCCAAAAACGCGCATCTTTCACACGCGAAGCGTCGGACGAAGTCATGATTGAGCGAAAACGGGTTCGGATTAGTAACTTTCTTGCTCACCTGGGAAATTTCCCGACTTCACGTCGCCCACGTATAGCCCAATGGCATCGGTCATGATGGTGTACAAGTCGGCATAACGACGTAGGAACTTTGGGGAAAAATCTTTATTCTTTCCCAGCATATCGTCAATCACGAGCACTTGTCCGTCTGCGGGTCCCGCACCGATACCTATGAGTGGGATATCAGTCAGCGCACAGGCCTTCTGTGTGAGTTTGGCAGGAATTTTTTCCAGCACGATGGCGCAACAACCGGCCTGAGAAAGAAGTTTCACATCGTTGAGCAGCTTTGTCGCCTCGGCTTCTTCTTTTGCCCGCACAGCATAGGTACCAAACTTGTTGATACTTTGCGGCGTGAGGCCCAAATGTCCGCAAACGGGAATGCCGGCATCGAGAATGCGCTTTACGGCCTCCAATATTTCAGCTCCGCCTTCCAGTTTCACGGCGTCGCAGCGAGTTTCCTTCATGATGCGTATCGCTGCTCGCACAGCTTCTTTGGCATCCACCTGATAAGTTCCAAAAGGCATATCGCACACCACGAAAGCCCGCTTTACAGCTCTGGCTACGGAACTGGCGTGGTATATCATTTGATCCAAAGTAATGGGGAGCGTTGTGGCATGACCCGCCATTACATTGGAAGCGCTGTCGCCTATCAGGATGCAGTCAACTCCTGCAGCGTCCACAATTTTCGCCGTAGTATAATCATAGGAGGTAAGCATGGCAATTTTTTTGCCTTCCGCCTTCATTTCCTTCAACCGATGCGTAGTAACCTTACGCGCATCTTCTACCAAATATCCGGGCATGATGAGTCTGTTCTAAGTTGTTTAGTTATTGTTCTTAAAAGTGCAATTTTCTTTGACACTTTCGGCTGCGCTCGGCAAAGCTCAAACAAGCTTGGCTCTGCGCTTGCTTGCACGAAAGTTCTCGCCATGGCAGAGTATTCAAGCGAACTTGAACGCTGCTCATTTGGCTTAACGAAATCGTTGTTATTCTTGTTTTTGTATGGCAAGCATTTGCGCCACAGTGAAATTTTGAAAGTCGGGCATCACATGCTGGCAATAAGGTCTTACGGTTTCTTCCGGCAATCCGGTTGTCAAGCCCACGACATAAGCTCCGCTAGCTTTCGCCGCAAGCAAACCGTTCAGGGAATCTTCAAAAACAACGCACTGCCGAGGTTCCAATCCAAAACTCCGCGCTGCTGCAATGTAGCAATCCGGTGCGGGTTTGGAACGCAAGGCATCTTCTGCCGTAAATATGCGGTCAAAGCCGGCAGTAAAGTTTGGATGCCCGGCATACAAGCATTCCATTTTGTCGCGATTGGAACTGGTTACGACAGCCACGGGTATACCTTCATGGCGTAACGACTGCACAAACTCCCAGGCTCCGGGAATGAAAGGGAACTGCATTTGTCGCTCAAAGCGCAGCAGTTCCATCTCCACTTGCCGCCGGAGTTCATCCCTGCCGTCGTAGTAGGCAGAGAATATTTCGCGAAGTGTGTGCCCCTTGATGCGAGTGGCAAAATCAGGAATAGCGGGTACATCCCTGTGTCCCACACGTGTCCAAAACGCCGTATATTGCGTTTCTGTGTCCACCAATACTCCGTCTAAATCAAATAAAGCAGCTGTTTGCATGATCATTGCTTATTTAATGTATAATGTAAAATGGGACTACGCCAATGGGGACGGCGGTTCTGCATCGTCCTGTACGACGATCGTAGACTTCATTATACATTTTACATAATACATAAAAAAACAGCTGCAAAGATACAGCCTTTTTACAAAAACGCAGTACCTTCGCCCCGACTAAAATAATGCAACCATGTCCTCACTTTCTATGGAAGGCACACAAAGTGCCACTATATTAGTACACAAAAACACTTCCCCACAAGGTTCTCAAGCCTCTCATACTCCAAACAGACGAAGCCTCGGCAGTTGTATATTCCACAGCTGGCGAAGTTTCGCGGCGGGGTGGCGTAATTATCTGTCATCCGCTTGGTCCCAGTTGCTACTTGTCGGAACAAGCTGTGCATTTCTCTGCACGATGATGCTGCAATATGCCACAAACCACGCACTCCCAGCTTTGCGAATGATGGAAACGAAAATGGATGACGAATTGGTTCGCTGGATGTTGTTACCTTCGCTCCCTACTTTCATCTATCTCCTGTTGGCCGCCGCTCTGTGCATTTTCTGCTTGCTCACATGGGAGGCGCGCGTTTTCACGATGGGGCAATCCGTTTCGGGGACCAAGGAACTACACCGTGAGCCGCTCTCTCCCGACCACGCGGAGCGCCATCTGATGCGCCGCCTTTTCGCCGCGAACACGCTTTGGGCTGCCATAGGGTTGTTGGGCCTAGTCGTCATCGCTTGCTCGGCATGGTTTTGGTGTAAATGGTTATTCCTCCTCCTCCCCTTGTGGATGGGCTACGTATGGACTACGGCCAACTGCACGCGCACCGTTTACGTAGGTTGTCATCGTTCGCTAAAGACGGCTCTTCGGACGGCTTTGCGCCACAGTATGGGCTTGGCCCTGCTCCTGCAAATGGTCAGCCTGTTACCGCTGGCTCTTATCTCTTGCATTTTCCTGTTGCCGTTAATTATTTCTTGGTTGGCCGAATTAGCCACGGCCGACACGCTGTTGCGCGGCGACACGCCTGACATACCTTCTTTCATCCCCCTACTCTACTTTCTGCTCAGTTCACTCAGCTTTTCTTTCCTGGCCCTCATAGGCAGCCTACGCACCTGGTCCCTAACGCTCTACTTCGATGTAGAAAGCAGGCGAACGCAAAGAATGTAGTCAGCATCTCGGAAGAGGGCATAGCCAGCCAAATACCCTGGCCAGGCCACCACGCCGGCAGCAGCATGAAAGCCGAAATGAGCAGCGCGAAACCACGGAGCGAGACAATCAGCGCAGCCCTCCGAACCAGCCCCACACCCTGACAATAACCGACGACCGCCACATTGAGAATGAAAAAGACTGTTACCTTGTCATTCGCGAAGTCAATCGTTTCCTGTTTCATTCTTATTGGGCATGAAGAGGTTGGAGCGTACCTATGAGCACTGATGCCATGAGCCTGCCGAGGATAAGAAGATTCAGGTCGAAAGGTCTATGCTGCAGCTTTCGGCAGCATCTCTCTGCACAACAGCCTCAAAGCTTTTGTCGCCCAATTCTATACACACGGTAAACTCCGGCTGTGCGCACTGGCTTACATCGATACTGCCGCTAAGCCTCAGTTCGTCGTTCACAAACAACAAGGGAGGCATGAGCCTGCTGTCTGCCCCGTAGGCTGTCGCGAAACCTATCAGGAAAAAGAGAATTTGGCAAAGACATTTCATGGGATGACTGTTTTTTATGGGTAACTCGGTTATCAGGTTATGAGGTTATAATATTACTTTTTGAGCGGTCGATGTTAAGCGTTACAACAGTAACTTTATAACCTGGGAGCGAAGCGACCATCACCTGATAACCTTCAACTTTCGGAATTCCGAAAGTTGAAATACTGTATTTATCTGTACTGCCGCTTTCGGCCAAAGAAGAAACCCACATATATATTGAGATAGTTGACGGAGTTAGTAAGCGAGAGGCGGTCTTTGCGGTACATGTAGAGGTGGCTGATGAGGGAGGTGCCGGCAAACCAGTGGCCGTTGTTCCATACGAGCCCGGCGCGCGAGGTGCAGTCGAAGGCGAGATTTTTAATGTCCATGAGGACTTCGGTGCCGGTGAGCTTCTCACCCTTGGCTTTACGCACGCCGATGGAGGGCATGACGGAGATGCCGAGCAACCAGCGGGGAGCGAAAACCCAGTTGTAGGCGTAGCCGGCACTAAGGTAGTAGTAGTTGTAATTGATATCGGAGAACTTGAGCTCTTCCACTATCCCTACTGCGGCGTCGGGACCGACGAGCGAGGGGGGAAGTTTGGTATAATCGAATTGGACGTATTGCTTGCTGAAGCCGAGGCCGAGCATGAGGGAGCCGCAGCTTTTCCGTTGTACGGTGCTCTGGTTGTAGGCGGCGGGATAGGAGAAGTGGCGATGGTTGGCGACGTAGTAGGTGCTGAAGGAGAGGGTGTTGGCTTCCAGGCCGGTAAAGGGCATGCCGCTGACGGAGCGGGGTTCTACGCCCTCAAAGCCGGTAGCCTTGCGCAGGCGGAAGTCGCCCGTGTTGCGGATGTATACAAAGTCGAGGCCGAGCATGGAGCTGTAAAGGCTGAGGTTGAACTCAGAAGATTGTCCCAAACGGCGCGGATGACTGATGTCAAAGGTGTAGCCCAGGAATATCCATCGCCAGCCGAAGTAGGGACCCATCTTTACGCTGGGTTCGGGCTTGGCGGAAATGGATTGTGTCAAGCCTTCCTCCGACGTGCCCGAAAGCTTGTAGATTTGGTAATAGTTGGTGTTCTGCGCCATGGCCGTGAAGTTGTAATAGTTGGGCGCAATATAGGTGGTGTCGTAGTCGTCGAAACTCTTGACGAAACGGTAGAGCAGACTGCCGGTGTGTTTCACCTTTTGCCGAAAAGGTTTCTTGGATTTCTCGGTTGGCGGTATTGGCTGTATGCTATCGGCCATCATGTAGGCGCACACACGCTCTCCTTGCGGCAAAACGGTGTTTGCAGCTGTAACCTGCGTGATGTCGGCCAAGGACACAGACAGCGCAGCTATGATGCCGGGAAGAGGGAAGAAGCGTTTAATAACCGAAAACAGAACGTTAACAGTAAGAGAGTGTGTGAATGATTTAAGTTTCGGAGGTTATGAGGGATAAGGTTATGAGGTTATAAAGTTACTCGGTGCGGCTACCGTGACTACCTCAAACAGTATTCTTATAACCTCATAAACTGGGAGCGAAGCGACCATAACCTTATAACCTTCAACTTTGCAAAAGTTGAATGAATAAGTTATAGTTTTCCGAGTATGCGGTCAACGACCCAGTTGACGGGTGTGGCACTGACGCAGTCGCACCGACAGATGGCTTTGCCTTGCAGATGTTGTACGACGAGGGATATGAGCGGGAGTTGGACAAACGGTGGATTGGGAACGGAATATTCCTGACGTCCATCCTGATTTTGAAGTACGATGGGCTGATAGGTAAACACCGAAAAGGAGAGTGAACCTTTGTCGCCGACGATGTCGATGCGGTCTTCTTTGGCTGATTCGTGGGCCACAAAGCACCAGGAGCCAGAGCCGGGCAGCCCGTTGTCAAACTTGAAACAGGCACTGACGGAGTCTTCCGTTTGGTACAAACCGCCGCGATTGGCTTTCATTCCTTCGGCCTCGATGATGGGGCCAAACATTTCTTGCAGCAGGTCAATCTGATGGGGGGCGAGATCATAGAAATAACCGCCGCCGGCGATATCGGGTTGCACACGCCAGGGGAGATTGGTTTGGTTGTAGTCGAGGTCGCGAGGGGGCACGGCGAAGCGAATTTGTACGTTCACTACCTTGCCCACCGCGCCGTCTTGCACCAGTTCCTTTACTTTTTGGAAATAGGGTAGCTGCCGGCGGTAGTAGGCTACGAAGCAGGGCATGCCGGTTTTCTCGGCTATGCGGTTGATGCGACAACAGTCTTCGTAGTTGGAGGCCATGGGCTTTTCGACATAGACTGCCTTGCCGCATTTCATGGCCATGATGGCATACGTGGCGTGAGTGGAAGGTGGTGTGGCGATGTAGACCGCGTTAACCTCGGGGTCGTCGAGCAAGGCCTGTGGGTCGGTGTACCAGCGTTTCACGCCATGCCGCCGGGCGTACGACTCGGCCTTGTCGGCACGTCGGCTCATCACGGCCACGATGCGTGAGCCGGGAACGAGGTTAAAAGCCGGCCCACTCTTCTTTTCGGTTACTTCGCCGCAACCAATAAAGCCCCAGTTGACAGTGTCCATGTGATTTATTATTTAATAATTATTTAATGAATAATGAATAATTAGGTCTACGACCGACATACAGGATGAAGCAGACCGCCGCCACTCTTGCCGCAAGCTAATTATTCATTATTCATTATAAAATTATTCATTAACATCAGAATTCCTGCCAGCTGCGAATTTCGAGTTCGTCGAGGCTGACGGTGCAGAAGGCGTAGATAAAGGCGGAAGCGAGACGGGCATTGGTGATGAGCGGCACATTGAGGTCAATGGCGGCACGGCGGATTTTGTAGCCGTTGGTGAGTTCGCCCGTAGAGAGGTTCTTGGGCACGTTCACCACCATGTCGATTTCCTTGTTGTGGAGCATGTCCAGCGCCTGGGGCTGTTGGGGTGCCTCGCTGGGCCAGTGGACCATGGTATTCTCGATGCCGTTCTCCGTGAGGTAACGGCTGGTGCCGGGGGTGGCGAAGAGGCTGTAGCCGTGTTCGCGGAGCATGGTGGCCGCCTTGAGCATTTCGGCTTTCTGCTTGCCATCGCCGGTGGAGAGCAGGATGTTCTTCTTCGGAATACGATGTCCCACGGAGAGCATCGCTTTGAGCAAGGCGGTGCGCGAGTCTTCACCCAGACATCCTACCTCGCCGGTCGAAGCCATGTCAACGCCGAGCACGGGGTCGGCTTTCTGCAGACGATTGAAGGAGAACTGGGATGCCTTAATACCTACATAGTCGAGGTCGAAAAGGCTCTTGGCAGGACGCTCCACGGGCAGGCCGAGCATGATGCGCGTGGCCAGTTCGATGAGGTTGATTTTCAGCACCTTGCTCACGAAGGGGAAGGAGCGGGAGGCGCGGAGGTTGCACTCGATGACCTTGATGTCGTTCTCGCGGGCCAGGTACTGGATGTTGAAGGGACCGGAGATGTGGAGTTCCTTGGCAATCTGCTTGGAGATTTTCTTGATGCGCCGGGCGGTCTCGACGTAGAGTTTCTGCGGTGGGAACTGGATGGTGGCGTCGCCAGAGTGGACGCCGGCAAACTCGATGTGTTCGGAGATGGCGTAGGCGATGATTTCGCCGTCCTTGGCGACGGCATCCATTTCCACTTCCTTGGCGTGCTGGAGGAAACGGCTGACGACGACTGGGTGCTTTTTCGACACATTGGCAGCCAGCTTGAGGAAGCGTTCGAGTTCGTCCTGGTTGGAACATACGTTCATGGCGGCGCCGGAGAGCACGTAGGAAGGACGCACGAGCACGGGGAAGCCTACGCGGCCGATGAATTCCTGGATGTCGTCCATGGAGGTCAGCGCGCTCCATTCGGGCTGGTCCACGCCGATGCGGCCCAGCATGGCGGAGAATTTCTCGCGGTCCTCGGCGTTGTCGATGTATTTGGCCTGGGTGCCAAGCAGGTTGACGTGTTCAGCATCAAGCCGCATAGCGAGGTTGTTCGGAATTTGTCCGCCGGTGGAAACGATGACGCCATAGGGACATTCGAGGTCGAGGATGTCCATGACGCGCTCAAAGGTGAGCTCGTCGAAGTAAAGGCGGTCACACATGTCGTAGTCGGTCGACACCGTTTCGGGATTGTAGTTGATCATCACAGAGCGGTAGCCTTCCTTACGGATGGTGTTGAGCGCCTGCACGCCGCACCAGTCGAATTCGACCGAGGAACCGATGCGATAAGCGCCCGAGCCGAGCACAACGACGGAACGTTTATCGTTCTCGAAGGGGATGTCGTGGGCCACGCCGCTGTAGGTGAGGTAGAGGTAGTTGGTCTGTGCGGGGTACTCAGCGGCAAGGGTGTCGATTTGCTTCACGTAGGGCACGATGCCGAGCTGCTTGCGGCGTGCGCGCACGGCCATGATGGCTTTTTCGATGTCCATCTCTTGTTCCATGCCTACGGCACGGGCTATCTGGAAGTCGGTAAAGCCCTGTACCTTGGCGCGGCGGAGCAATTCGTTGTCAAGCACATTGATGGAAGTACAGGCATGGAGCTCGCGGTCGGTGAGGTGGATTTTGTAGAGCTTTTGCAGGAACCAGCGGTCTATCTTAGTGAGCGCGTGAACCTGGTCGATAGTGTAGCCGGCGGCGAAGGCTTTTTCGATGACGAAGATGCGTTTGTCGGTGGGCTCGCGCAGGGCGGCGTCGACGTCGTCAATCTTCAGTTCCTTGTTGTCCACGAAGCCGTGCATCCCCTGCCCTATCATGCGGAGGCCTTTCTGGATGACTTCCTCGAAGGTGCGACCTATGGCCATGACTTCGCCCACGGACTTCATGGAGGAGCCGAGCTCACGGTCCACGCCACGGAACTTGCCGAGGTCCCAACGGGGGATTTTGCAGACGATATAGTCGAGGGCAGGCTCGAAGAAGGCGGAGGTGGTTTTCGTCACGGAGTTTTTGAGGTCGAAGAGACCGTAACCCAAACCGAGCTTGGCAGCCACAAAAGCCAGGGGATAACCAGTGGCCTTAGAAGCGAGTGCCGACGAGCGCGACAGACGGGCGTTGACTTCAATGACGCGGTAATCCTCGCTCTGAGGGTCGAAGGCGTACTGCACGTTGCACTCGCCGACGATGCCGACGTGGCGCACGATGCGGATGGAGAGTTCGCGCAGCTTATGGTATTCGGAGTTGGTGAGCGTCTGCGAAGGGGCGATGACGATGCTCTCGCCGGTGTGGATGCCGAGGGGGTCGAAGTTTTCCATGTTGCAGACGGTGATGCAGTTGTCGAAACGGTCGCGCACCACTTCGTACTCCACTTCTTTCCATCCCTTGAGGCTTTTCTCCACGAGCACCTGGGGCGAGAAGGAAAAGGCTTTTTCGGCCAGCTTGTCGAGCTCCTCTTCGTTGTCGCAGAAGCCGGAGCCGAGTCCGCCGAGGGCGTAGGCAGCACGCAGGATGACGGGGTAGCCCAGTGCAGCGGCGGCCTTGCGTGCCTGCTCTATGTTTTCGCAGGCTTCGCTGCTGATGGTCTTGACATTGATTTCGTTGAGTTTCTCGACGAAGAGCTCGCGGTCCTCGGTGTCCATGATGGCCTGCACAGGGGTGCCGAGCACCTGGAGGTCGTATTTTTCGAGAATTCCCTGGCGGTAGAGGTCCACACCGCAGTTGAGTGCGGTCTGTCCGCCGAAGGCGAGCATGATGCCGTCGGGTTGCTCTTTCTGGATGACCCGTTCCACGAAATAGGGGGTGACGGGCAGGAAATAGATGCGGTCGGCCACGCCTTCGGAGGTCTGTACCGTGGCGATATTGGGGTTGATGAGGATGGTTTCTATCCCTTCTTCCTTCAGGGCTTTCAGGGCTTGTGAACCTGAATAGTCGAACTCGCCGGCTTCGCCAATCTTCAGCGCGCCAGACCCGAGAAGGAGGACTTTCTTTATGGGCTTCATATCTTGCGGATGTTTTGTTGCGTAATGGTTTCAGGGGCAATTCAATATAATTTATAATTTATAATGAAGCCGGCGGCCATGAAGCCGGCGGTGCTATGTCGTCCTGTATGATGGTCGACAGACCTAATTATAAATTGTAAATTATAAATTATAGAATATTCACGAACTCATCGAAAAGGAATTCCGTGTCCACGGGTCCGGAGCAGGCTTCGGGGTGGAACTGAGCGGAGAACCAAGGGTTGGTTTTGTGGCGCACGCCCTCGTTCGAGCCGTCGTTCATGTTGATGAAATAAGGCTCCCAGTCGGCGGGCAGCGTGCGGCTATCCACGGCGTAGCCATGGTTCTGAGAAGTGACAAAGCAGCGGTTGGTGCCCACCATGCGCACGGGCTGGTTGTGGCTGCGGTGGCCATACTTGAGTTTGTAGATGGAGGCACCGGCGGCTTTGGAAAGGAGCTGGTTGCCCATGCAGATGCCCATGCAGGGACGCACCTGCGGATTATTGAGGAACTTGCGGATGTTTTCCACAGCCTCAACGCAGGTGTCAGGGTCGCCGGGGCCGTTGGCCAAGAAGAGGCCGTCGAATTCCAGGGTGTTGAAGTCGTAGTTCCAGGGCACGCGGATGACTTCCACGCCGCGCCGGAGCAGGCAGCGGATGATGTTGTTCTTCACGCCGCAGTCCACGAGCACCACTTTCTTCAGGCCCTTGCCTTCGTTGTAACGCACGATTTCCTTACACGAAACGCGCGCCACGTAGTTCACGCCTTCGTACTGCGCCGTGGGGACGTTGTCGGGCTCATCGTCGAAGAGGATTTTTCCCATCATCACCCCATGCTCGCGCAGCACCTTGGTGAGTTCGCGCGTGTCGATGCCGGTGATACCGGGCACTTTCTCGCGTTTCAGCCAGTCGCCCAGACTCTCCACGGCGTTCCAATGGCTGTATTGTTCGCTGTAGTCGCTCACGATGATGGCGGAGGCATAGATGCGGTCGCTCTCCATGAAGGTGGCCAGTCCGTCGGCCTCCACGGAGAAGGGAGGCACACCGTAGTTACCCACAAGCGGATAAGTGAGTGTCATCAGCTGGCCGGCATACGAGGGGTCGGTCAGGCTTTCGGGATAGCCCATCATGGCTGTATTGAACACCACCTCGCCTGCCACGGGTGCTTCGTAGCCGAAGCTCTCACCGTGGAATTGGGTGCCATCGTCCAAAATAAGTGTTACTTTACGCATAGGTTGTCTATTGGGATAATTGGATATTTATATGTTGTTATGGCAGTCAGGCAAAAGTATGCAGAAATGCCTACTTACTACCACGTGCCATCGGGAATTTCTGTACTAAGCTTGGCACTCCGGTTTGAAATGCTTTTCTATATAATTAATGTATGCCTCGTTGACCCGTTTGTTGCCGCCGGGCGTGGGATAATGGCCGGAGAAGTACCAGTCGCCGGGCGAATGGGGGCAGGCCCTGTGCAATCCCTCCAGGCTTTGGAAAACGATGTGGATTTCCGTGTGAACGCCCTCGGGACGCAGCATCCGGGCCATCTTTTCCGAAATGTCGTCGCTGGTGAAGGGTTCGTACACCTCGCGAACGTAGTTGACCACCTCTTCCTTTGGCAGCATTTCCTGTGCCTTGCATTTTTCGTAGATTTCCATCAGGCGCGCCTCCATGCCCCGATCGCGGTGCAAGGCTATGGCTGCCCTGAAAGCGATGAACTCGTCCATATTGGCCATGTCGATGCCGTAGTAGTCGGGGTAGCGCACCTGCGGGGATGAGCTGACCACGACGATGCGACGCGGATGGAGGCGGTCCATGATGCGGATGATGCTTTCGCGCAGGGTGGTGCCGCGCACGATGCTGTCGTCAATGACCACGAGGTTGTCCACGCCGGGACGCACGGAGCCGTAGGTGATGTCGTAGACGTGGGCGGCGAGGTCGTTGCGCGAGTTGCCCTCGGCAATAAAGGTGCGCATCTTGATGTCTTTCCATGCGACCTTTTCCGAACGGATGCGGCGCGAGAGGATGCGCTCCAGGTTTTCGGGCGTGAGGTTGCCTCCGAGCTTCGCTATCTCGTCGGCTTTCTGCGCGTTGAGGTATTCATTGAAGCCTTGCAGCATTCCGTAGTAGGCGGCCTCGGCGGTGTTGGGGATGTAGCCCAGCACGGTGTTGTCCACCTCGCCTGCCACGGCCTTGAGGATGGGCTCCACCAAGGAGCGGCCCAGCTCCTTGCGCTCGCGGTAGATGTCCATGTCGGAGCCACGGCTGAAGTAGACGCGCTCGAAAGAGCAGGCAGCGTAGTTCTTGGCTTCGAGCACCTGCTCGGTACGCATCCCGCCCTTCTGGTTCATGAAGAGTCCCTGGCCGGGCAGGAGTTCGTGGACGGTGTCGGCCTCCACGTCGAGCGCGGTTTGTATCACGGGCCGCTCCGAGGCCACGACAAGCAGCTCATCGTCCTTGTACCAGAAAGCCGGACGTATGCCCCAGGGGTCGCGCATGGTGAAGAGCTCGCCGGAGCCTGTCACGCCGCAGAGCACATAGCCGCCATCCCACACGGGAGCCGACAATTTCAGCACGTTGCTCAGGTTGATGTGCTCTTCGATATAGCGCGTGATGTCCGTGTTTTCCAACCCCAGCCGCAGTGCCTCGGCGAAACACCGCTCACTCTCGCGGTCGAGGCGGTGGCCCAGCTGCTCAAGGAGGATGTACGTGTCGGACACCATGCGCGGATGTTGCCCTTTCACGGCTATCTCGTTGAAAATCTCCATGACATTGGTCATGTTGAAATTGGCGCAGATGCAGAGGTTCTTGGCTCTCCAGTTGTTTCTTCTAAGAAATGGATGGACATACGAAAGGCCACTCTTGCCGGTAGTAGAATACCGAAGGTGGCCCATATATATTTCGCCCGCAAAGGGCACATGACGTGCGGAAAAATCCGCATCGTGCAGTTGTTCTTTCGAAAACCCTGCAAATTGTCGGTGTACGTTGCCAAAAATTTCCTGGATGGCACCACCTCCCAGTCCGCGTTCGCGAAACATAAACTCTTCGCCCGGCGCGGCTTGCATTTTCACGCAGGCCAGCCCCGCACCTTCTTGTCCTCGGTTGTGCTGCTTTTCCATCAGCAGGTACAGCTTGTTCAAGCCATACATCCATGTACCGTATTTTTTCTCGTAGTAGCTGAGCGGTTTGAGCAGGCGTACCATGGCGACGCCACATTCATGTTTGAGAGGTTCCATTTGCTGTGTAAGAAATAAGGAGAGCGGCAGGCGCGACCGTCATTGCCGAGCCGAAGCCTGAGTTCGCGAAGATAAAGTCAGTGCAAGGCGAGCGCAACGGCGGGAAAGCCGGAGGATTTTCAGCCATTGCCGAGCCGAAGCCTGACTTGGCGAAGCAAAGTTAATGCAAACACACCGCAAGAAAAAGGAAATGATAAAAGAATTTCTGCAAAGTTTGATTTTCATTAACGAACCAAGCCTTACAAGATTACAAAAACGTCTTGACACTCCTCAAGTATAGAGTAGAAGAAACATGATAGAACCGGTGAACTACCGCTAAGCTAAAGACTTAGCGGCTTCGGAGATAGTTATGCCTCCTCGTTTTTCCTGCTTCTTCCTGCCATTGCTTTTTAGGACACAAGGTCGGTCATCCACAAGAGGACAGTCCACAGGCTTTACTTTCCCACGTTCCGTGGGTAGGGC
>JALEYW010000042.1:0-20939 GCA_022773145.1 Bacteroidales bacterium | reverse complement strand
GTGCGTGGAGCCAGACTTTTGTCCTTAGCTTCCTTCCGATTCCCCTCGCGGTGGACACCGTTGCCTCGGACTATGCGCTTCCCGCTATCGGGGCGCGCTCGGGACTTTCACCCATTAGATTATGCCCATGTCGGGCGAACTATGGGAAGTAGGATGTGTCATGGCTGACACAGCCTACTCTTTCACTTTCTTGAAAGACGAAACTTACAGTAAAAATATACTTCACAAAATGACAGCCAAGCATCCGAGCACACATTCAACCGGCTGGGCATAATCATAGGAAATTCTCGGATTACCTCTCAAACACATCAGATTAGCGGCACATCATTACAACAAAAGCAAAACTTTTTTGTTTTTCTTTTGCCATACATTTGCTTTACACTACCTTTGCACTACATTACAATCAGAACAAAATTCCAATGAAGAAAAACATCCTCTTAATGCTTGTCATTGTACTGGCACTTGCATCCTGCAAAACCAGAGAGAAAATTGTGTACTTACAGGACACTGTACCCAATGAAACCATCCCGACTCAGAAAGCCAACGTATTAAAACTTGAACCCGGCGACAAGATTGGCATTACCGTAACAAGTGCTGCTACTCCAGAACTGGCTGCAAGATACAATCTCACCACCGGATCAAACACAAGCACCGGACAGGCCAACTATGACAACTACCGTTACACAGTAGATGAAAACGGCAATATCGACATGCAAGGCATCGGTCGTGTTCACGTAGGTGGGATGACACGTTCAGAAGCCGCGGCAAAAATCCAGGAAGCTTTCCGCAACGGCATAGTAAACGATGCCGTCGTTACCGTGTCCGCCTACAACCAATACATTACCATCTTGGGTGATGTAGCTCGCCCCGGCAGACAAGAAATTAAACGCGACAACATCAACATTCTCGAAGCATTAGGCATGGCAGGCGACCTAAACATCACGGGTCGAAGAGATGCAGTCAAGGTAATCCGCCAAGAAGGAGATGTTAGCAAAACATACTATGTGGATTTACGTTCCAAAGACCTCTTCAACTCACCCGTTTACAACCTTCAGCAAAACGACATCATCTATGTTGAGCCCAACAAGGTGAAGATGGGACAGTCCACCAACAACGACAACTCGGTGCGCGCCATCCAGACATGGCTCTCTGTTACCTCCGTACTGACCAGCATCGCCATCCTTATCTTCAGATAACACAGAACACAGAACTTAATATTTCCATGTAGCCATCGGAAGAACGGTTAACCAGCCACCCCTCCGATGGCTACTAATATATAGGTATATAAACATCAAAATCCCCAATTTCCATCATTTTCCACCGAAAAATCTCTTCAAGCCAGTTTGTATACAAATTTTTATCATTTATCGAACATCCTCCACTCATTATCGATAAAAAAACTCATTCGCAAAACGAAACACTACGCAACTCCGATATCACAAAACAAACCTCCACTGAATGTGTAAATCTAAGTAGCTTATCTGTTGGAAATCATACGTATTACGTCTATCATTACACCGCATTCATCCACAATATGCATGCAGTAAATGTTAACGGAATACCAATTTATAGTCGCCACAACGACACTATACGAGAAAATCATACTTCAAATATTGGCAAATACCTACTGATTTAGCCGGTAAAAATCTAAAATTTCCCTAATTTACCCCACGGTGAAGATATTCTAACAAAAAAGTTCCCCAAAAAAGTAGGCAAGAGAAAAACACTTTTATAATTTTGCCGCACTTAACAACAGATATTGTATTATTCTCTTTACAAACTAAAGAAATGTCCTATGCTGTTTTAACAAATAATAGATAAACTAATCTAATCCGGACCGGAAAGAACAGACAACATATAATCAGAGAGCGAGAACACCCAAACTCCCCTACTTCTTCCTGTAATCAACCCACAAAACGCCTACTCATGATTGAGATACGCAAATATGGATTGTCATTGATATTGACCCTCGCGAGTTTGCTCACGGCAAATGCGCAAAAAGTGGCATTGAAGACGAACCTTCTGTATGATGCCACCACTACTCCCAACCTGGGAGCCGAACTCGCCATGGGAAAAAAGTCAACCCTCCAACTCTTCTATGGACTCAATCCATGGAAATTCGCCTCCGACCGTACCAAACAGCTACGCCATTGGCTACTCATCCCGGAATACCGTTACTGGACTTGCCAAAAGTTCAACGGTCATTTCTTCGGCATCCATGCACTTGGTGGCCAGTACAACGTAGGAGGCATCGACCTGCCCAACCCCGTTTTTAAGGATTTGGATGAAAAACGCTACGAAGGATGGTATGCAGGCGGCGGACTGACTTATGGTTATCAGTGGTTGCTCTCCCGCCATTGGAACCTCGAAGCCTCTGTCGGAGTGGGTTACATCCGTTTCCACTACAAGGAATTTCCGTGCACCGAGTGCGGCGCACTCATCCAAGAGAACAACAAAAACTACTTTGGTCCCACCAAGCTCGCACTGAGCCTAATGTACTGCTTCTAAATGAAACGATTACACTACATAATCTGCTTGTTTTCGTTGATAGTCAGCGGAATGCAGGCTCAGGTTAAACAGCAGCAAACCAGCATCAAGCCCGTGGGCGACCGTCTGGTTCTTAAAACGGTATTCGTGCTCGACGAACTCCGGCAACGAAGTAACCAGCAGACGGTCTACACGCCCATCCTCGAAGGAAAGGACGGACAGACCGTGCTCTTCAAAAGCCTCATGGTGAACGGTCGCCGCCAACACCTGTATTATATGCGTAACGGCAACAAGCATTACCCCGACGCCATCGAAGTGGAACGCCGCAACCATACCGCGCAGCAAGTGGACTATCTCTCATCTGTAGCTTACGAAGAATGGATGGACGGCGCCACCCTGCGCATCAGCACCGACACCTGCGGCTGCGGTAACCTGCTGGGCAATGCCCCCGGTGAACCTTTGCAACTCGATTTCCACCCTGAACGCAACATCTGCCTGGCCTTCCTGGCCCCCGTTGCAGCTCCCGACCCCGTCGTGTCGCTCTCGGGAAAAGCTTACCTCGATTATCCCGTCAACCGCACGGAGCTCCACCCCGATTATCGCAACAACCCGCGCGAACTCCAGAAAATTGTAGCTATCATCGACACCGTGCGCAACAATCCCAAAGTGGAGATTACGGGCATCGACATCCACGGCTACGCATCGCCTGAAGGCTCGTGGAGCAACAACGAACGCCTGTCCAAAGGGCGTGCTGCCACGCTGAAGGACTATGTGAAGCAGCTCTACCAGCTCGATGAACACATCTTCACCGTCAGCAACACCCCCGAAGACTGGGCGGGACTCGACAGTCTTCTCTCCGGCTCTGCCCTCTCTCACAAAGACGAGATACTGCAAATCGTGCGCGATAACTCGATAGACCCTGACCCGCGCAACGAACGCATCAAAACGTCCTACCCCGAGGAGTACCAGTTCATCCTCAACACCTGGTATCCCGCACTGCGCCACTCGGACTACGCCGTGCAGTACCGAATCCGTCCCATGACGGACCGCGAGGCTGCCGAACTGCTCCACACGCAGCCGCAACTCCTCTCGCTCAACAAGATGTTCCGCATCGCCAACCTCTACGAACCGGGAAGCAACGCTTACAACGAAGTCTTTGCCATCGCCGTGCGCCTCTACCCTTCCGACCCGGTGGCCAACCTCAACGCCGCGAACATTGCGCTGAAGAAGCACGACTTGGAAGGAGCCACACAGTTCTTGAAAAAGGCTGACCCCAACGTAGCGCAAACCATTCATGCACTGGGCGTATTAGCCCTGCTGCAAGGCAGATATGCCGAAGCTCGCACCCTGTTGGAACAGGCGCAGCAGGCCGGTATCGCCGAAGCCGCCACCAACTTGGAAATCCTGCAAAAGCTGGAGCAATAAGCTCTATCCTTACTACAAACTGCAAACTAATTTCATTCACTTTTTTAAAACTTACAACTATGAAGAAAAGAACTCTTCTCACATGCGGCCTCGCAGCTGCATTGTTCGCCGGATGTTCCTCCGACGACAAACTGACCGTGGACGACGGAACAGTGCCTAACGGTGGCAGTGGCAGTGGCTATTTGGCTCTGAACGTGTCACTTCCTACTACAGGTAATGCTCCACGTGCTATTGCTGACGACCAAAGAGACGACAAGTACAATCAAGGTGCACCTAATGAGTACGCAGTCAACTCTATCCATCTTGTTTGTTATGATGGCTCAGGAAATGCACTCCAAGCATTTCAATACACTGGAGATGCTTGGTCTACACCGTCTGCTTCCGCAACTGGTATCACTACGGAGTCTGTACTTAAAGTACAACCTGTTAAGTCTGGTGTTGAGCAGATTTTGGTATTGGTTAATGCCCCGGAAACACTGACATTTGGAACAGATGCCGAGGGTAAGTTGAATGGGAAAATGACCTATAATAGTACCACTGTTTCAACTTATGATGAGTTTAAGAATTTCAAATTCACTGACGATGTCACAGGTGGTGGTTCAAAATTCTATATGAGCAACTCCCCTTTGTCAGATGGCACGAAACTTACTGAATTAGTTCACGTTGTTCCGCAAAATACCATGGAAGCAGCCATGGCTGATGTGCGCACAGTAAATGTAGAACGTGCAGCAGGTAAGGTTAGTTTAGCTCATCAAGCCAACAAATCTTCCAGTGATCCAAACTATCCTGATAATGTTGGTTGGATTGATTGGGAGTATACCCTGGATGCAAGTGGTTATGTAAAGGATAAGGTAACTTTCAATTCTTGGATGTTGGATGTTACGAACAAAGTTACATACCCGGTTCGTCACTATAACAAAACTTGGGAAGACTATGTTGGATATCATGATCAACGTTTTAAAGGGACATCAGTCACATACGTAGGAAATGATAAAGAAACATATTATCGCACATACTGGGCAGAAGATCCTAACTATGGATCCTATATTGAAGGCGATTTCAATAAAGTACAATTGTTAACTCAGTTTACAGCCAATTCTTTATCGACCCCCTTGTATTGCAATGAAAATACATTCGATGTATATAATATGCAACAGCGGCAATCAACAAGAGTAATTTTGAAAGCCACATATAAACCTAACGGTCTAACTATTGGCAGTGATGGCAACTGGTATAGAATTGGTAATAGCAATAAAGCATATAATCTTACACAAATTAACAGCTTAATTCAAAATATCAAATCAGCAGATGGAGGTGCAACATGGGATTGTGCATCCGTAGAACTTGATGCATCTACCCTTGAAGCAGGTTCCAATGTACTTGATAACACTAATTTTGGCACAACTCTTCATACAAATCCAACATACAGTGCTGAACAGGTAACCGCAATAAATAAAGTTCTAGGAACTGTTACTGTATACAAAAATTGTGAATGCTATTATGTAGCTCGTATTCAGCATTTTGGTTCTTATTATACTCCTTGGGGAATTGAAACTGGCTCGGATACTTATTTTACCCAATATTATAATTATACAGGCAGCCTTCCAAGTGGCAAAACAGAGTCTGACCTTAACAAAGCATACCTTGGCCGTTACGGTATTGTACGAAACAACTGGTATGAATTGGAATTAGGAGAAGTGTCTGCACCTGGTGAGCCTACAATTCCGACAGCATCAGCAGGAACTGATCCTGACGACGAAGAGAAATACTACATCCAGGCCACTGTCAAAATTATGGACTGGGCTGTTCGCAAGCAGAGTGTAAACCTCTAATAGCAGTTCTAGAACACAAGGTTAATACCTTATATATCATGGTAAGTCAGGCAGTGATTGCCTGACTTACCAAACAAAAAATTCACCTACAAACACAAAGCAATGAAATTTTCGCTTCTACGACACATCCTGCTGATGGCTACATACGCCCTCACGGCAACTCTCAGCTCATGCTCCATGATGGAAACTGACCTGAGCGACTGCCCCACCGGACTGTATGTCAGCTTTAAGTACGACTACAACGTACAACGCGCCGACATGTTCAAAGACCATGTGGGCGGCGTGAGCGTGTATGTGTTCGACGGGAACAACCGCTTTGTGACCAAAAAGGATGCGGAGAACGTGGCCGGCTCCGGACCGCTCAAAGAATACGGCTACACCATGCACTTTACCGAAAACGAACTGCCGGCAGGCAACTACCGCCTCCTGGCATGGGCACAACAGAAAGGGTACGATGCCACACTGGCTTCAGCCGGTGCCAAATTCCGCCGCACGGAACTCCAACCCGGCGACGACATCAGCCTGCTCAACGTGACGCTCGACCGCGAAACGACAGGCACAGACGGATTCGCACCCGTCCCCAACGACAACCAACCATTGGACACGCTCTGGGCCACACGCAACCCGGAAACTCACCACATCACGCTGAAACGCGGATGCCCCACACGCGACACGCTCTCTCTCGTTCGCGACACCAAACAACTGAACATTACCCTGCGCCAGACGGAATCGCCGGAACTGCTCCGCGCCGAGGACTACGACGTAAGGATTACGGATAAAAACGGACGCTTGCTCTACGACAACGCCACCGACCCGACGGACACGCCGCTCTGCTACACGCCCTATGCGCAGTGGACTTCCAACCTGCAACAGCCGGCACTGTCTGCCGCACGCGCCGAAGCGGTGCTGGCCAACACGGCCCACTACGAGTTTTTCCTCAACCGCATCATTTACCACGCCAGTTCCGACGACAACGCCCGCCTCACCATCACCAACCGCGAAACGGGCGAGCTGGCCGCCGACATTGACCTGGCGGACATCCTCTCTGATGGCCGCAGATGCTTCGAGCTGGCAAACTATTCCCCGCAAGAGTTCCTCGACCGCGAGTACCAATACAGCCTCGACTTCATCCTCACGGGTGGCAAATGGGTGGAAATCACCCTGCGCATCTCCATCATGGACTGGGCTAAACGCTACCAGCGCGTGGACCTTGGAAACAAATAGGCAGCATCTGCCGGGGAACAGCCCCGTCAAATAAAAGATAGCACTGCCCGTACTCACCCTAACATTAAACAAACACTTACTTCCCCTTCCGCTAAACTTCATGAAACTACCCACCGCACATATTGCCATCTGTCTGTTTGGGCTGCTCATGGCAGTCCTGACAGGGTGTAGTGGTCATGGAGACAGCGTATCGGACGATGAAGAACTCTTCAACAAGAACGGAACTTATTTTCAGCTCACCCTTCGCTGCGGCGCTCCCCTGAGCCGTGGTCCCCAAGGCGGCGAGGATGGCGACGGACGGCTGGGAGCATTGGAAAAAGAGAACAACACGGTCAATGCCACCATCTTTCTCTACCAAGCCAACGACGGCATCAACGCCCCCGCCTCCACCCCCATCAGCTACGCTTTCTATGCCCCCAGCATCCATAAAGTGTCCGACACGGAATACAGCACCGATGTACTCCACTCCTTCACGCCCATCACCCCGGGCCTTTATCATGTGCTGGTGGTAACTAACCTCGGCGACCTCACACAGCTGGCTGAGAAAACATTGGGCGAAGTGCGCGACTACGCCATCACCCAACCCTATGCCCAAACCGACCCGCTCGACCCCTCCACCGCCAACCGCTTCGTGATGACCAACGAAGCCGATGCCACCGTCACCATCACGGGCGAAGGTGGCATTGACCACGTCAAACAAATCACCCTCACCGTAGAGCGGCTCGCCGCACGCATCGACTTCTCCCCCGGTGTGAAGCCGGGCACAACCGGCGGCACATACTACGGCGGCGAATACATGGCGAACTATAACTTTGAGATGGGTGGCATGAATTACAAGAAAAACGGCTACCTTTACAAAGTCATCAAAGACGACAAGTCCGAGACCGGCGACCTCTTCCTCCTGACAGAAGCAACCCCTTTCAATCTCTGGAACAGCGATACTTACCTTATCAAGCGCGTCTGCGACACCAAATGGCAGGACTACACCCACCTGAGCTATCTGGGACTGGAAACCAAAAACGAACTGAACGAAGCCACCAACTACGTGGTGGGCTACAAGACCTTTGACAAAACCTCCGCCAACTTCACCGACGCTGCCCTAAAACCCAAATTGTACAACCCCAGCACCCATTGGAGCGTGCGCGAGTTGTCAACGGGAAGCGATTACACCAACCAGATTGACCCAAGCGACTCCAACCTGAAATACTACGTGCTGACCTACGCCCGGGAGAACACCATCTTTACAGGCAGCCCGAAAGAAAGCTATGCCACGGGCATCCGCATCGACGGCTACTATGGCAAGAAGACAGGCGAGTCAACCTACAGCTGGACCGCCAAAAGCTACTACCATTACATACGCCACGCCGACCCGCACGATACCAACGCCGAAGCCGTACCCATGAAGTACGGCATTGTGCGCAACAATGTCTACCGCGTCTACGTCAACAGCGTGACATCCCTCGGTCTGATACTGATAGAAGTGAAAGACTGGATTTCCATCACACTTCCCGAAATACAAATGTAGAACACCCCCACGCCCCCTCCCCTCTCCGCTCACCAAAGCCCGGCGGGAGGGGGCAGCGGCAAAAGTCTATCAAACTTTCTGAATATGTACACCCCTCTGCATAATCATTTGTCCTCCCGCCACCTCTTCCGCTTCCTGACGGCACTCACCACCATGGTGCTTGTGGCAGCCTGCACCTCCGACGATGTCAGCTCCGAAGGCGAAGACCGGGAAAAAGTACGCATCAACATCGAGCTGGGCACCGCCGGACTCTCCACCGGTTCCAGGGCATGGACCGATGTCATGGCCAATCCCGACGGCGGAGAGATGATTTTCTCCGCCTACGTCGTCATGGTAGATGCAACCGGCAATGTTAAAAACATATTCAACCTGGACCACATCTCGGGCCAGGAGCACGAGCGGCGCAACGTGGCCAGCATCAACTCCGAAACCGGCACATACACCTTCTATTCCTTTGCCAACCTGCCCGACTGCTTCGAGTACACGGCTGACAACGGCTCCGGCAAAAAGAAACTCCTGCTCAAAGGCAATAGCCACCTCAATGCCACCGCCACTTCCGCCAACGGCATAGCAATCACTCAGGACAGCAACTTCGGCACTGACGTTTCCACCTTAACCTACAAACCCCACTTCAACAACTTCAAGGTACATCCCGCCAACAACATACCCGGAGGAACCACCTTTAACGGCATCCCCATGACCAACAAGGAGCAGTTTGAAGTGAACAGCAACGTCACCGTCCGCCTCTCCCTCTACCGCCTGCTCTCCAAGATACAGTTCACCATCACCAACCAGACGGGCAAGGACATCGTGATGGACAAAATCACCATGGGCAGCGTCACGGCCAACGAGAACGCCACCCCCATCAAATTCCTGCCGCCCAAGGATGCCAACAACGGTGTCATCAACTCCTTCAATGCCACCGACGGCCACACCACTGCCAACGTAGACTTCTTCGACAGAAGCACCTCCACGGGCACCACCCTGGCAAACGGCAGTAACCAAGTATTCACCGGCTACCTCAACGAGAGCGTCTCCACCCACCCCACCGGCCAATTCCCCCTCACGCTGAAATACCACTTCAAATCCGACGAGACCAGCGAGGGCGTTGTGCCGGAAGATAAAATCATCACCCGCTTCTCCCTCATGAAGCTCGAAGACATCGCCCGTAACCACGCCGTGCTCGTGCCCATTCGCCTCACGGAGTACAGCGTCATCCTCAAAACCTTCTTCTATCCCCCCATAGGCGGCTACCCCTCTTTCAGTCAGGAAGACCACAGCGAGGAAGGCTATTACACCCTAATCTTCGGCGGCGGCGGCGACCTCTCCATCCATCCCTACGTTTTCGAGTCCGCCAACGCCAACAACCCCGAGCTTTGGTTTGAGCTGAACGACAAAACCCACATTGAAAGCTACACCATCACCGTGGAAGACCCCTCCCACATCTTCACCAACGACGGTGCGCCCCATTTCGACGACACCACTGGTGAACTCCTCGCCACCCTCAATTCCAGCCCTTACGGCACCGCCTCCGTGGAGCTGACCGTACGCATCAAGGTCTCCGAAAGTGAAACGCTTACCTACAAGCGCACCATCTACATCATCGCCAGTGCCACGACACCTTGATGCCCGCACCGCCGGCCCCATGACCCGCTGCTGCGTGCCATCCGCTTTCCCGGCTCCGCCACTCCTCGGCTCCGCCACTTCTCCCTTCAGCATATTCTTTTGTTTCAAACGAATCTCCCATGAAACGCCATCCCCATATCCTCCCGCGCCTCTGCGCCCTGTTCACCCTCCTGTTTGCCGCCTTCCGTCTGACGGCAGCCCCCGTCATGCCCACTATATCATCGGAAGACACAAGTAATGAACATTGGTACTACATCAGCTTTTACAACGATGGCACCATCAATGACAAGTTGTTGGGCAATGCAGGTACTGCCGGCAACCTGACAACGGTGGCAGCCGAAGTGTCTCAGGCCAATCAATGGAAGATTATTGTAGCAGAAGTCGTAGACGGAACCACCTACTACAAGCTGGTAAACCGCGCCAGCGGCCTGTATCTGGGTTACAATGCAACGCGCTACCGCGCTGTAAAGAGTAGCAGCTCCGAAGTTGTGGAATTTAAACTGACAGCCGGCACAAACGGCTACACGCTGCAACGCAACAACACCGATGCCGTTACCAACAACTGGACGCTCGACGCTTCAGGCGGCAGCATCACCACCGCCGGCATAGAGATTACCGACCGCCGCGACGTCAACCGCGAGCTGGTATTCCTACCCACACTACCCGCCTCCGACTTCAAGTACGTACTCTTTGCCGGCTACGGCCGATTCGGACTGCACGCCACCAACTCATCCACGTTGGAAGTAGCCGCCGTTACAGGTAGCGAAGCGAACGGTGGAGGCTACAAGTGGGGTACAGTCCCCGTTGCTGGAGGTTATATCTACCAAAGCGACAATGACTATTACTTGAAGCAGGACGGCACTACGGGCTGGACGGTCACTACCGTTGATACCCTGGCAACCGTACTGACACAAAGCGAAAGTACCTATGCCAGCAGCACTACGCGTTGCAACCTCGCCACAGCCGATGGCACAGCCCTGTGCTACAACGGTATAGCCTTGGTGCAAGGCCAAATCAACACGCGCTACTCTAACTTAAACCTCACAACCACCGTGACCGGGCCTGTAAACGGCCCGCTGGATGGTCATTGGTACACGGTTCAGCTCACGCAACGCAGCAGAATATTGAGCGATGATGTTAGTAATGGCGGTTTGGACAATTGCGAACTGCAAGTAGCCAACACCACTGCTGCCAATTCGGCCAACGTGTGGAAAGTGATTGAAGACGAAGTAGGCCGCATCAAGTTGCAAAATAAAAACGGCTTCTACCTGTTCAACCGCACCACCGACCCTGCTGGCACTGCCATGGAAAATGGTGGCCGTATGTACCTGACCGACAATGCCAATCTGGCTACGGCTTTCTACATAGAATATCGGGAAGACTACAACACGCAGTATTGGAAACTGAGAGACCCGACATCCAATCACAATAACTATATCTTTGTGAGCTATAGCCAGCCACGAGACGGAGACAAAAGAATACGCCACTATTCACTTAACGGCGATGGTGGTAACACCAACTTTGCCTTCACTGAGGTAGCAGAGGGGGACATTACCGCCGCAGGCATCAGCAGCGCCAACTCCTACACCTACCTGCAATTCTCCGCATTCGGCAAGCAGTTGCTTACCGACGCAGGAGCCGGCAGCGCACTGACCGTTACAGCCACAAACGAAACGCAGCCTACCGGCGATGGCTTGCTGTGGAGAGCCTCGCACAACAATGACGCGAAGTACATCTACATCAGCAAGGAAGGCCGTTACCTTGACCTCACCAACCTTCAGGCCGCTATCGACATCAACAACGCCACGCCAATCAGCTTCTCTGCTAATGACTACAACGGCAGCGTGACTCCACGCTATAACCTCACTCGGGCCGACGGCACGGCGTTGTGTTTTGACGGCACCAGTCTGTCAATGGGCACGAGCAACACACGCTTCTCCGTCATCCACCGATGCACCACCGTCACCGGCCCTGACAACTTCCCGCTCATCTCCAATGCCACGGAAGAACACTGGTACAGCTTCAAATGGGTCTATCTGAACAAGGTGCTCGAAATGAAAGGTATCGACGCTCCCACACAATTCTCTACCGACTTCACTCCCAACAGCAGCAACACCTGGAAATTGGAGGATGACGGCACAGGCAACGGAAGATACTACTTCAGAACCATGAACGGCATGTACCTGTGCGACAAGAACGGCAGATACTATTCCACCACCAACAAGTCGGAAGCTGCCGCATTGCGCATAGTGGAATACAACGAAGGGGAAAACCGCATATACTGGCAGTTGCGCAACCTAGATGAAGCAAGCCAGCAATATCTTAATCCGTTGGGTGGTGCTAACGCCACGTACCTGGAACATTGGAATGCTAATGACGTTGTGAACAAAGTATTGTTTACGGAACTGAATGTGCTGCCCGAAAAGACCTATCCCATTGCCTACCTGCATTTCTCTGCATTGGGACAGATTGGCGCCTACGACAAAGGCAACGATTCCATTCCCACCGGCAAGAAACCCGACTACACTACCGATGTGACCAACGGTTACCTGTGGACCGTGCTGCCCAAGGAGGACGGCAGCGGCGTAATCCTGAAGAGCCAGCTGGGGAACTACCTTACCTACAGCACTTCCGAAGGTTTCAAAACCAGTACCGATGCCTCCAAAGCCTTTGTATTCAAACTTGGCACAAACACCTACGAGAACAACGGCAGCGTGCGCAACCAGCTGCTCAATCCGGCCGATGAGACCAAGGCACTGTGTGTTGACTACGAGAACTACCATCTCTACTGGGGCGTGCCCAACACGCGCTACTCCGTCTTGTGGCTCAGCAGTCCGCACATCTGGTGCATGGACCTGCCCAAGACCTCCAGCTCCCTCACGGGCTTTACGCTCTACCACATCCGCTTCCGCTCCAACGGCTACATCATTTCGAGTCCCATTGAAGGCACAGTCACGCCCATCCCGCACGACGACAACATGCAGAACATGAGCAACGCCTGGGCGCTGTACCGCTGTCAAAACAGCGACGAGACCTACAGCGGCGACGTGTACCTGAGCAACGGGAAGGGGCTCTTCCTGAAGTACGATGCTGCCTTGTCCAGCTTTACCTCCGTTGCAGGGTCCACGGTAAGCGACATTCCCGCCGATGCCACCAAGTTCCGCCTGGTCGAAAACGACACGCGGCGCGACTGCTGGCAGCTTGAACTCCCCGAACAGGACAGCAAGATGCTGAAGCTGCTCAGCACTACAAGTGAAGGGACAACCAACTATTCATTCACGCTGGCCGACCGCAACGATGCCGGCAACTACGTGTACTTTGAAGAGCTGAACCTCTATCCCGACTTCTGCACCGAAACCACGGGAGCCTGGCAGTTCATCCACCTGGACCAGCTGACTGGCTCGCCCCGTATGGAAGCATCAGAAGACGGCGCAGCGGCCAACGGAAGCACCGTCACGGCTTCGACCTCTACCCCAGATGCCCGCAAAACGGTGTGGAAGGTGATGGGCAGTGCTGATGACTTCATTCTCAAAAGCGGCACGGACACCTATCTGAAAGTGGACGATGGCGGCAATGTGACTTTGACCAACAATAAGGCAGAGGCCGCCAGTCTGGCGCTGCACTTCAACTACTTTGCCATTGACAAAACCACCATCGACTGGATTGTCGAGGTCAATGGCACTTCTCCCACCCGCTACCTGAAGTACGAGTACGACAGCGAGACAGGGACAGGTCAGTTCACCACCGCCGCATGGCCGGCCAGTCGGGAAGAGTCAACCTACTATGCCCTGAGCTTTGGCACCACCACCACGCCCAAATTCTCCGACACTACTTCCGAAACCTACTACTACATCAACTTCAACCAATACAGCGACCCTGAAGATGCCGCAGTGAACGGTAACCTCTACATGAGCGATGGCGTGGCGAAGACCTCTGATGCCTATGCCGAAATGAAGCAGACAGTCCACAGTATGCAGTGGATGTTTGTGGGCGACAAGGACGAGGTGCGGCTGATGAACCGCAATGACTACTACATCTGCTGGGACGAAGCGTCTGTTACCTTCGGCGTTACTGCCGACTCGACAAAGGCCGCCGTGTTCAACATGAAACTGGCCGGCCGCACATCCACCGGCACGCCTTACGGCCACTTCCTGCTCATCGGCGGCGAAGGGGTGAGCGAAAGCCGCCTCAACCAATACATGACCATCACGAAGGAGGGCACGCTGTACCACCTCACGCTGACCACCAACGGCATAGCTCCTGATGCCGGCCAAACCATCGTGGAGCAAGTGGTGGAAACCAAGGCGGAGGATTATACCCAATATTACATCCGCCCCAAACGCTCCTGGTTCATCAAAGAGCTGAACGACGACAAAGTGGAAACCTTTGCCGGCTTCATCAAAGAAGACCCATTAGGCACCTACGGCTTTGAGAATAATCCCTACCAACCCTCCATCAAGCAGCAAAAGACCAACGAATATAAGGTTATCCGCTACATGAAGCAGGGCACAACCCGCGCCTTTGACACGCCTACTTATATGCGCAGCAATAGCTCTGGCGAATCAAAAGTAAAAGCGTACCAACGGTATTACAACTACCAAACGGGCGGACGTGTCGACCCCGACCGTATCAACCTCACCGAACCGGGCCGACGCGACTATGCCAATGGTACGGTCATGGGATCGCAGCTGCTGTTGAACAACGAAACGACCGGCTATGCCAAAACCAGCACCATCACTTTCAATATGCCCAAGGATGCCCCCGAGGATTACAACTACATCCTGGCGGTCGACGTGTCACAATACACCGACTTCATCGACTACTTTGGTGACAACGGCAACGAGAAGTACAACGATATCATCTGTACGGAGGTGAACGTGCCCGAACATCAGGACCTCATTGAACCTACGCTGAGCGAGCGTTATGTCTACGATGTACGCAACGCCCACCAAATGGCCAAGCAACTCACGGCCTGCACCGAGGGTTCTGACAAGTGGTTAGAGGAGTATGTAATCACCTACCCCAGCAAAAAGCGCGGCTTCAGCGTCAGCACCGTTCCCTTAGGCAACGAGCTTCAGAACTACTGGTTCTATCGGAATGGCACCCCTTCCGAAGAGAACCTGCAGAACATCACCTCCTATAACAACATCTACTTCAGATGCGAGAATAATACGGCTCACATCAGGGGTTTTGCTGTGACGGACTGGCCCGTTGAGGGCGCGAAAACGTCCACAGCCGACCTGAGCAAACTCCGCTTTGTCCGCTTCTACTATCCCGGCAAGCCCGGCGATCCCGACGATCCCGGCGAAAGCATTGACAGCTTAGGCTATGGCGAAGTACCCGACGGAAGCAGTGCCACCATCCTGTGCTACGCCCGCGACGGCGGCACGCTCTACCAACTGGCCAAGATTACCCTGCGCTTTGAGGACCACTGCGAACCGCTGCCCTACACTGAAGTGATAGGACGCACCGCCGATGGCAAATTCAAAACAGGACGAGCCCCTGAATACCTGCGCAAACTGACGGGTGAACCCGTGGCATCCATCGACTACAATGCCGTCGACTTCCGCACCTTCCGCACGCCTCCTGTAGGAAGTACATCAACTGGCTTCTCTGCCTATCAGGAACTGGCCAACACCTACCGTTATCCCATGCTCTACGAGAACAGCGGCTACAACTTCTATCCCGTGAGCGGAAACACCTATCCTTCCACAGGTAACCTCACCGAAAACAGCTTCGGGTCGTACGCCATCACCCGGCGCTTACAAGTTCGATGGGGCTTCGGTAACTTCAAGCCGGTATCGCACGTGTACAAGCTGTTGTACAACGAGTACACCGAGGCGCAGCGGCAAGCTTGGGGCATTGACCTTGCTCCGCTCAACAACATCGACAGCCACGCCTTCCTCTACCTTGATGCCTCCGACCTTCCCGGCCAGATTGCCTCCCTGCATTTCAACTCCAACCTTTGCAGCGGCTCGCGCATCTATGCTTCCGCATGGATGTCCTCTCCCAACGGATGGGCCAATGGTTCGGTACCCGCCACCGTGCAGTTCAAAGTGGTAGGCCATACCTCTGACAATGCAGCCACCGACCAACCCGTGCTGCTGCATACCTACTGCCCCGGACCCATTGCCTCGAAAGCCTGCTATACGGATGATCAAGGCAATAAAGCCGTACTGGACACCACCACGACCAAGAGGTACGATGACAATTCGAAAGTGGGTGTATGGCAACAGGTGTTCTTCTCGTTTGTGAACAATGCCACGCAATCCTTCGACCACTACACGCTCGACATTGAGAACGCCTGTACCTCGACTGCCGGCGGCGACATCCTGATTGACGATGTGGAGGTATTTGTCAGCAAGCCCACAGTGACAGTGGAGAAGACATCGCCCGTCTGCGGAAGAGAGGTGACACTCACGAAAATGAGTACGAGTTTCGACGACTTGATGCTGTCCCTCGGCCTGGAAGAAAACAAGAAACCGGCATCGGGTAATCCCAAACTGTGGTTCTGCCTGCTCGACAAGGAACTGTTCGACCATAAGGTGGATTCGCTCACCATGCGCAACGCCATCGAAGGCATCTCGTCAAGCGAATGGCAGGAGCTGTTCAACGCCTGCATTGTGGGCGACCCGAACAGCAGCAAAGAGGAGGACAAGGCGTTCAGATGGGTGGAAGTGTCAACATACTACGACCAGATTGAGGACTTCAACTATGCCAAAGCCCTCGCCACCGACAAGGCCATCATACAGCGCGAAAAGGATGCCGGCGGCAACCGCTACATCGTCATCTCCGACAAGGTGAACAGCGAAAGGCTCTTGCCGCGCCATGATTACTACATCGTGTTCGTGCCGCGCTACGGCAATGACCCCATCACGGCGGCCAACTCGGCCGAAGAGTTCCAGATCAGCTCCAACTGCTGCATCAGGAACAGCTTCACCACTTCGTCTGCGGTGCAAATCCTGGGCGACACGGAACATACTGCCGACGGCGGCAACGAACTGGAAGTGTGCGCCGGACAGAACGTGAACCTCACAGTACAAATCAAGGGTACGGACAAGAACACCGGCGACCTGACGAACATCCAAACGTACTACGACTGGTGGCTCGACTTCAAGGGCGGCGCGTTTGAGAACATGTACATCAACGCCGACGGCACGCTGTCGAAAAACGCAAAACCCGAACCTACGGACGCTTCGCAAGTCAGCCTGAGCGAGGCACTCATCAATATGCGCCACTACTACCCCAACACCATCAGCATCGAGGGGCTCACCCCACGCCACGACGCAGACCAACCCGTGGAACTGACGCAGCAAATGCTCGACGGCCTGAAGGCGGCACTCACGCCCGAAAGCGACGGCGTGCCCCGCCTCTTCCTCTACCGCATTTCGCTCAACGTGCAGATTCCTTCCTCGTACACCGAAGGGGAGAAGAGCCGCATCGTTACCGTGGTGCCCATCGAGTTCACCAACGAGAACATCATTTACTGCTTCGACCCGCAGCACATCGTGATGAGCATCAGCGGCAATGCCCCGCGTATGCTCAGCGGACTGGCTGGCACAATCTATCCGAACGAGAACTTCAACGCACCGGTACGCACCGCCTTGGACCGCACGAAGCAGGCCACCGAACCGACAGCGGGCACGCAGCCGGCCACCTTGTTCCGCCTTCCCTTGCACGGCCTCAAGGGTGCAGGCTCATCGGCCACCCAACTGATTCCCTTCCAGCTGGAGGCTACCACTCCCGGTGCCCCTGCCTACACGCCGGTGTACCTTGCCGGTACGAACGACCCTGCTTGCCAGGTGTACACCACCAACGCGGAGGGCGATATGCTGATGCGCGAGGTGGGACGCGTGGTCAACTTAGAAGCCCGGTTGAACCAAACGGGTTCTTACCAACCTTATGTCGACTTCTATTTCCTCAAAGACTTCACGCCACGCGAAGGGTACACGTATCAGCTGCGCTTTGAATACAAGGAGGACCCTGCCGAACCGGCTGAATCGGGCAAACCTGTCTGTAACGGCGCGGTATGCTTCGACCTGAAGATGGTACCGCAATACTTGATGTGGAAGGCTTACGCCGACAACGCGGATTGGAACAACGACGGCAACTGGAAACGGGCCGACAAGGACGAGCTGTACAAGACTGCCGGCGATACGTACCCCGCAAACAACGCCGTGGCCGCCGACCCGCAGCTGCTGCAAACGGACAATGGTTTCGTGCCTATCGAGGGATGCCACGTGGTGATTGCCCCGGCTGACTTCCAGCCGCAGCTGAGCGGAGCACTGAACGATGCGACGGCCACGAAGGACATCCAGTACGACATGGTGATGAAGGCCACGCCTGTGGATAATTGCCTGAAGTGCGAAGCATTCTACCTCAATACCTGCGAGGACGTGGTGCTGCAATCGGGCGGCGAGCTGATCAACGCGCAACACCTGAAGTACAACAAGGCTTGGATAGAATATGAACTGGCGGCAGGACGCTGGTACACGCTGGGCTCGCCCATGCAGCAAATGTATGCCGGCGACTGGTTTGCTCCTACCCAGGGCGGACGACAGCTCACGCCGTACTTCGAGGGCATCACGTTCAACACCACGGACTACAACCGCTTCTCACCCGCCGTGTACCAACGCGGATGGGACAAGGGAACGGCCAAGCTGTACTACCTGTCTGACCTGTCCAACGAAGCATCCACAGCCAACAGCCAGAATGTGGCGGTGAAGGCGATGTGGAGCTCGGTGTACAACGATGTGTGGGAAACTTACGGCAACGGTGGTTTCTCGCTCAAGACTCTCGCGGCAAGCAAGAGCGGCACACCTTACTCAAACCTGCTGTTCCGCTTGCCCAAGGAGGACACTTCCTATAAATACTATAAGGATAACGTAACACCGGGCGAAGGCGGCAACAAACAAGATATCGATAGCGTTAAACGCAACATCACTTACAAGCTGCTGACAGACAAACTCAGCTCGGACACTAAATTCACGCAGACCATCACGAACAACGTGACGGGCAACCAGTATTTCCTGGTTGGCAATCCCTTCCCCTGCGGACTGGACATGACGCAGTTCTTCAACGGCAACAGCACGCTCATCGAACAAAAGTACTGGCTGCTGACAGCCGACGGACAAGCCTCAGCCATGAAGACGGATGCGGGATGGATTGCCATCAACACTTCGGGCACTCCGGATGTACTGGCACCGGGACAGGGCTTCTTCGTGAAGGCCACCGGCACTTCAGACACAGGCACGCTGGAACTGAATTTCACGGCTGCGATGATGGCTTCGGCACGTGGCTACAATGCCGTACTCCGCGCCCCGGCACGCCGCAGCACGGCGGCCTCCTGCCCCACCCTGCGTATGCGCACGGAAACGGAAGCGGGCAGCAGCGAGGCGGTAATCGTGAAACTGGCGGAAGCATCGAACGACTACGCCGCAGCGGAGGATATGCTGACACTGCTGGACGACAACCTGAAGGATGTACCGACGGTGTACTCCTTGGCCGACCACCAGGCTCTCACGGTGAACACGCGCCGCACGATGCAGCGTGTACCCGTGGGCATCACGGGCGGCACGGACGGACCGGTGCAGGTGGTGTTCAGCGGACTGGAAACCTTCGGCGAATCGCTCTCGCTCCTCGATGACCTGACGGGCGTAGTCACCCCGCTGACGCTGAATGCGAAACCGTTGCCGGGCGTGAACGAACTGGCTGCCACGGTGGATATGCAGGCGAATGTGGCCAACCGCTACTTCCTGCTCTCTTCGGCCACGCCGGAAGCAGAGGAGGAACTGACGGATGTGAAGCCGCTGGTCATCGTGAACGGACAGAAGGTGAACATCACCACCAACGCCGCCTATCCGCTGACCTACGTCCACATCGTGGATGCCGAGGGCCGCACGGTGTACACCTTCACGCCCTACACGCCCACCCTCTCGCTCAAATTGCCGATGGGCAACTATGTTGTAGAGGCACGCACCGCCACGCAGGCTGTCACGACGAAAGTGAATATCGCGCAGTAAGGCCGGCTTCGACAGCCAACGATAGAGAGCTATAGGCTTCTATAGATTGCTATAGTAATTTATAGATTCCTATAGCTCTCTATCGTTGGCTATACCTTCTGTAGTTTGCTATAGCTTTCTATAGTTATCTATAGTCATCTATTGCTTCCTATTGCTATCCATAAAGTCCTATCAAGCTGCCGCGCCAGCTCCATTGCCCCTATACGCATTTATTTCCTCCAAAAAGCATTCACCCCTTCACACGGAGGCTCTTTTCTCCTGATTTTCAGGCATATTGAGTGTGAAGGCTTACTCTTTTCACCCTTCACAAGCGTTCACCGCCCGTGTGAATGCTTTGCTGCCCATGTGAACACTTTGAAATCAAAACCTTCACACCAGAAACCTATGAAATTCAGCAGAAAACACGCGATGTGTGAAGGGGTGAATACTTTTTTCGGGAAATCAAATGCGTATACACGCGCGCGCATGATGGGGCAATTCCATGCCATGGGCATGGTTGGGGAGATTGCCCGCACAAGTCGCCGAGTAGTTTTTCTTAATCGCCGATTTGTATTTCCTACTCGGCGATTAGTTTTTTCTAATCGGCGAGTTGTGAAACCAACTCCAGGATTTGTGAAACCAACTCCAGGACTTGTTACACCCATCCGACGAAATTTTTTTTTGCCCTTTTGGCCATCAATTTGCAGAAACTGTGCAACTCAACGACACTCTATTTGCAAAGAACAATCTGCCGCTGTAATTTTGCAGCGTCATCAGACAAATTCACATTATTCATCACACCGAAGCTTCATCTTGAGG
>JALEYW010000039.1:0-26199 GCA_022773145.1 Bacteroidales bacterium | reverse complement strand
AAAGCCCCCAAGCGTAATATAGAAAACTGCTGTTCATCGTTATATATTTGTTAGTGGTTATTCAAATATACAACAAGTTCAGCGGTTTTCTTTTTTGACTATATATTTTTGCGTTCATCACTCGAAATGTCGGATGAACCAGTTTTGCGTGGAGAGTGGAAAAGTGGAGCCGTCGCCCCCGGGACGGTTTGCCTCGACAGATGACAGTTTTCAAACGCCATCGGCTGTTAACTTCCAGCCTCCGGTCTTTGGGGAGAAAGTGGCAATAGCCTGTTGCCCGAAGGGTCGTCAGCAAGCTCCGGTCGCAGGCTTCAGCCATCGTCAGCCTGCGCCCGATGGCAGGCGTTGCGGGCTGCTGAAAAATAGTTCGCCACTTGTGCGAAAAAAGTCCCGGACTATTTTTTTCTACTCGTCGAGTTGTGAAAAATAGTCCTGGACTTTTTGTCGCCCCTGCTGCGACACCTTGTTCCACGTCCCTTGCCGGATGTCTCGTTGGTCGGCAACATTCGTCTTTTCTTAGGAATGTCATCAGGGAATTGTTATTTTTTTGAGAAAGTTTAAGAATTTGCTGCCAAGATGCCGAAAGAATTTTTACTTTTGCGCGTACCAGGCAACCCGGTTGCCCTACAAAAAAATACCATCGGAAAACCGAAAGACCGAAAGTCCCATGCTACCGAAAAAGATTTACACAGACGATTTACAGACCGCACGGGCACTCATCGCACGCAACCCTGAGGTAACACGCCACTACTTCTATCGGCAATGTTACCCCCTTTTTAAATCCATCTTCGACAATTACCATACCGACTGCGAAAGTGTGAAGGAATTGATTGACGAAATTTACCTCGTGGTGCTCGCCCCGAGTCAGCAAACGGGGAAATGCCAGATGGAGAACTACCGTGGCGAGAGTAGTCTGGCAGCCTGGCTCAAGTCGGCCTGCCTCTTCTACTGCTACCACCGCTTTGAAATCAAGGAACGGATGCCCCGCTACGAGGCCCTGACCCACGGCGATTTTTCCGACGACGACGAGGCAGGTGATAGATACGACCAAAATTACGGCTCTGTAGAGATGGACATCAATAACCTCAACCGGCTCGATGTACTCGCCATCTTACACCAAATGCCCAACCAACGCTATAGCGAACTCATCCGATTGCGCTATTTAGAGCAGTATACCAACGAGGAAACGGCCGGTTTTTTAGGCATGAGCATGGATAATTACTACAACAAGCACAAGCTGGCGAAAGCACAGTTTGAACGTATTTGCAGAAAGGAGGCCGGCAATGCTTAGTTCTTCCATTCCCTTCATTTCTGTGGAGCAGTATGCCGCCTTCCTCGACGGTAACCTGCCCGAAAACGAGATGCTGCAAATGCAACAGGCCATCGACGCCGACCCAGGCATGAACCGCCTCAACAAGGTGGCGCAACGGGTGGAGGCAGACGTGGAGGCGTTTGCAACTGACCCGGAAGCCACACTGCCGGACGAACTGCTGACGGACGATTTCAGCATTCCCAACCTCGACACGCACGCGCTCTGCGACGTTTCGCCCGACTGGCCTTTCGCCTCCGCAGCCGCCAACGCGCCGGAGGGGGAGCATAGTGGTCTGGACTACGATTGGCTCCTGCCGGAACAGTACCCGGAGGGACCGGACCACGAACCGACTTCCGACATCGACACCGACGGCGGAACGACCGACGACCCGCCCACGGGCGACTTCGACCTTGGCCTCTTTTTCTAAACCTTCAACAAAAAAAATCTACATTTTTTTACTCTCTGCCGACAGATTGACCGGCAAAAGGCTATCTCTATCCTTGTAAACCAACAAATTATTTTCCGATATGATTGACAGTTTGATAACTCCCGAAACCATCTCGGCCGAAAACACGAGCTGGGAAGACGAAAGCGGATACCACGTTGGCTATGACACCAACAACGATGGCCAATACGACACGGTGGAAACCTACGCCGGCTTCGATGCCTACGGCAACCCCACCCACTACGAAATATCCTACGACACGGACCACAATGGCATGATGGACACGGTGATGGGTGTCGACATGAACGAATATGGCCAGCAGGTGGATACCTACGAGTCGTATGACTACGACCAGGACGGCCGGATGGACATGACAAAGCTCTACGTGGACAACACGGGCGACGGAGAGTTTGACCAGGTGACGACCACGCGCTTGGACACCTCGGACTCGGACGTCGTGATGACCATGGACACGCAAATAGACCTCTCCGGCAATCACCAGGCCGACCAAGGCATCAACATGCAGTTCATTGACCAAACGGGCAACGGAGAGCCGGACATCGTTCACCTGGAGCTGACCGACGGACAGGGCAATGTGCTGGAACAGCAGGACATGACCTACGAAGAGTTTATCAACATGAACCAAATGAACTACTCTTCGGCTTGTATGGGCGAGAACCTCGCCGCACAGTTCAACCCCGACGCCACCGACCCCGACGCCGTGGCTGGAACACCCGCCGAGGACATGGAACACTGGGAGTATCAGGGACAAACAGGCCGCTGCGCCATCTACGCACAGAAGTTTGCCATCGAAGCCATCACCGGCCGCGAAATTCCCATCGAGGAACTGGTGGCTGTGGCCGAGGAGAACGGATGGTTTGTGCCCGGTGAGAACGAAGGAACCGTTTCGCTGAACATGGACAAGCTGGTGGAATACTACGGCGTGGAGAACGAAATGTCGTTTAACAACGACATCGAATCGCTCGAAGAGGCACTCAACGACGGACACAAGGTGATTGTGAGCGTGGACAGCGGACAGATTTGGAAAGGCGAGGGGAACGACATTTTCTCCCCCGAAACCACTGCCGACCATGCCGTGGAGGTCATCGGCATTGACCGCACCGACCCCGAAAACCCCATGGTGGTGCTCAACGACTCGGGAACGCCCAACGGACGCGGCGAGCTCGTACCGCTCGAAGTGTTTGAAAATGCCTGGAGTGCCGGCGATTCTCAAATGATTGAATGCTGGGCTGCCTAAATCCTGCCTCCGGAATTCTGTTTTCACCTTACCGCCGCCACAAGGCGGACTTCCTTAATCTCATCCGACAATGAACAACGAACATCTCATTTCCAGTTTATACGAAAGTTTCAAAAAACGGGCCGAAGTGCGCGCCCTGATGCCCATGGGCTACGTGGCCGACCTGCCACTCCTCACGGTGAAAAACGACTGCTTGGTGGCCGTGGTGCCTTTCCTGCGCTACAAAACCACGGGAGTGAAGGACCACACACTGGTCTTCCCCGTGCGCTACGTCTTGGAGTACCGGCTGCCCGAACTGAGCATAACGGGCTTCCGCGACCTGGCTCTCGACCCCGTGCTCGGCTCCACGGACTTCCATCGCGCCGCCGGCTTCTTCCGCCACGAGGCGGTGCAACACCTCAACCGCGAACAGTATGCCGAACTCCGCAACCAGACGCTCGCACTCTACGACAAGCTCTGCCACAGCCTGCTCGATGAAAACGGAACGTTCGACGATGCGGACGACATCCAGCTCAGCCAAAACCTCCACCTGCTCCTCGAACCGGCGGTTTGGCGGGCATACCAGGTAATCGACGAGGATTTCTATCAACGGTACATGGGATAAGCCCGAAAGGACCATTTCCCTCCCCCACTCCTTATATATAATAGGTATGTCCGGCATCCTGACCGCCGCAAGCACACCTGCTTCACTTCACTCCCCAAAACCAATCTCATGAACAAGATAAAAAACGCGAACTTCTTCAAGAAGCCGCTCCCAACCGCCCCGCAAAACGGACCAACCGCACAACAGCCGCAACAAACGCCGGCACCGCAGGCTCCGCAGCCCGCAGCCGCACAGCAAGCGCAGCCACAGCCGCCTCGCATCATACACATCTCCTCCGAACTGCTCGATGAGGTAAAAAAGACCATAGCCCTGCTGAAAGAACAGGAGCTGCCCGTTCACGCCAAGCAGGTGGCACAGCTCTGTGGCAACGTGCTCAACGAACGCTTCGCCATTGCCGTGGTGGGAGAGTTCAGCAAAGGTAAAAGCACGCTCATCAACCGTTTGGTCAACGCCGAGGTGCTCCCCACAGCCGTACTGCCCACCACCGCACTGCTCACCCGCATCCGCTACGGCGCACAACCGAAACTCACCGCGGTGAACAAAAGCGGACAACGCCGCGCCATGCCGCTGCAACCGCAGTCGTGGGAAGGACTGACCGCCACCAATTTCGGCGACAGGGAGCCGGAAGGATTCGTAGAGGTGGAACTGCCCAACACGTGGCTCGGACAGAACAACATCGAGGTGATTGACACGCCGGGAGCCGGCGACCTGGAAGCCAGCCGCGCCGCTGTCATCGAACGCTGCCTCATGGGCGCCGAAGCCTGCGTCGTGGTGATGGCCGCCACCAAGCTGCTCAGCATCACGGAGCGCGAGTTCATCCGCAAGAAGCTACTCTCGCGCAACATTCCCTTCATGGCCATCGCACTGACGCACATGGATCAGGTGCCGGCCGAAGAGCGCGTCAACGTCATCGACTATCTCTACAAACAGCTCGAAGGCATGAAGCTCAAAGTGCCCGTGTTCGTGGCCGACGACGACATTCACCTGCCCGGAAGCGTCTACGACTACATCTGTGGCTTCGACTGCCTGCGCAAAATGGTGGCCAGCTGGATGATCCACCCCGAACGCCGCGAACTGACCGAGCAGTGGCTCAAGACAAACGTGGCCGACGTGCTCGGCAACGCACTGGCCACACTCCAACAGCAGCAGGCGTTCCTACAGGCCAAGGACTCGGAACGCGAACAGCTCATTGCCCGACGCAACAACGCCTTGGCGCAAATCGACTCCAAGTGGAAGGAACTGCGCGACGAGATGGAAACACGTTGCAACCGCTGCATCCAACAATTTAATACCCGCGCGGCAGAATGCGGCGACACCATTATCGAAACACTCCAGCACGAGGTGGGACGACAGCCCAACCCGAAGCAGTGGGTCGACGAGGAATACGCTTACCGCGTGAAACGCGAACTCTCAGCCGTATCGCTCGCGCTCGACCAGCGCGTGGCCCACTCGCTCAACGTGGACCTCAAATGGCTGAATGAGCAAATATCGAGACAGTTCCAGATGGTGCTCAACATACGTCCCGACGACCTCAACAGCAAGGAGGAGCTCCAGCCCGACGTCAACGAACGCGCCGTACGACTCCAGGACATCAAGGACCAAAGCACGAAGGCCACCATCCTGACTACCTGTGCCACACTCGGCACCGCGCTCATGCTCGGCGTGTCGGGAGCTGCACCGCTCATACTCGCCACCATGGGCGTAGGCACCGGCGCCAACCTGCTCTCACGCCGCATGCTCGACAAAAAGGCCAAGGAGCAGCAGCAAAAAATCAAGGAGCTCATCGCCACGGAGGTGAAGCGCATCATGCAGGAGGCATCGGCCGACAGCGAAGTCAAGATACGACTGCTCTACAACGACATCATCCGACAGTCGCGCAACGTGGAAAATCGCTGGATGCAAGCACAGCGCGACCTTATCCGCCAGACCACCGAAGGAAACGTGGACGAAGCACGCCAGAAAGTGAAGGGAAGAATCGAAGCCCTCACGCAGGCTTGCGAAACGCTGCACAACGCATAGTAGACCCTACTCCCATTCATTTCTTTTCCCCACAAAAAACAACCTATTCTCATGTCCAACGATAATTATAGTTATTCCTGGTACCAATCCAAGAAAGGCGAGCTCTCCACGCTCATGTCTGAAGCCTCAGACGTCATCAATGCGCTGTCGATGAACGAATTTGCCGACCGCCTCAAAGCACTGTCCGGAAAAGTGCAGAACGAGTCGTTCAAAGTGCAGATTGTCGGCACGTTCAAAAACGGAAAATCCACCTTCATCAACGCCCTGCTCGGCGAAGACGTGCTGCCCGCACGTGTACTGCCCTGCACGGCAGTGGTGAACGAGCTGAAATACGGCGAAGAGAAGAAGGCCATACTCCACTTCGTCAATCCCTTGCCCGCCAAGCTGCTCGACTGCATCCCCGAAGCCACACTGGCACACATGAAGGCGCACAACATGGTGAATGTGCCGCCCATGGAAATTCCCTACCACGCCATCGACCAATATGTTACCATCCCCATCGACGGCGACCCCGACGAAATTGCCGCAGCCAGCCCCTACTTGGCCGTAGAGATGTTCTATCCCTCGCCACTGCTCGAACAGGGCGTGGAAATCATCGACTCGCCGGGACTGAACGAGTGTCAAGAGCGTACAAAGTGCACCCTGAGCTACTTAGACAAGGCCGATGCCATCATTTACCTGTTCGACGCCAACCGTGCCTGCGCCCAGGATGAAATGGAAGTAATCGAGGATACGCTGTTGGCCAAGGGCTTCAACGACATATTCTTCTTGGTGAACCGCATCGACGTGGTGCCTGCCAATCAGCGGGACGACGTGAAGAAATACGTGGAAAAGCGCGTCAAGGACTACACGCCGAACGATGTGTACTGCATATCGGGACTGGTGGGCCTCAACGGCAAGCTGAAGAACGACGAGGCCATGATACAGGAATCCGGACTGCCTCCCTTCGAGGAGCGGCTGCGCCTGTTCCTCACCCAGGAGAAAGGCCGCGTGAAGCTGGCGCAGCCCGCACGCGAGCTGAAGAACATCCTGACCAAGGAGGCCTTGTTCCGCAACATCCCCTTCCAGCGGCAACAGCTGTCCACCGACCTCGGCACCCTGCAGGCGCGCTACGATGCCGCCCGTCCGCAGCTTGAAGAGCTGGAAATCCGCAAAGAGGAAATGCACAAGAACATGCTGCTCAACATTGAGCGTTGCAGCAACGAAGTGCGCCGCGCTATAGGCCAACACCTGCGCGACGTGGCCCGCAGCGTGCCGGCATGGATTGAGGCTTACCAGCCCCAGAACGGCGTGGGCTTCGGCTCCAAGCGCAAGGTGGATCGCGTGGCCAACGAAATCATGCACCACGTGACGGAGCAAATCAAAAAAGACATGGCGGAGTGGAACAAAGAGGTGCTCATGCCGCTCATTCAGGAAAAGGCGCAAGTGATTTACGAACGCAGCGACAATGACCTCAAGGACATCTACACCGCCGTGGACGACATCAACGCACAACTCAGCGGACAGAGCATCGACGTGCCCTGTGCTTCGGGCTGGGAGCGCGCTGCGGGCATTGCAGCCGTCTGCCTGGGCTACCCCGCCGGCGCCGGCATCGCCATAGGCGGCTTTGACATGAAAAATCTGGTGAAGTCCATCGGTCTGCAAATCGGTTTGGGTGCCGGACTTGTCTGGTTGGGCCTCGCCAATCCCGTATTTGCCATCGCAGCCGGCGCACTGCTGGTATGGCAGTCCATCTCCTCCGGCAAGTCCTCGGCTCTGCAAAGACTGAAGGAGAAAATGACCGACTCCATCGTTGAGTCCATCAACAACAGCTCAACGGAGAAATCCGAAGAGATAGCTTGCAAGGTGCGCGAGGAGTTCACGAAGATTGCAGACGGCGCCACGAGTGCCGTAACCTCGGAAATCAACACCGTGAAGACGCAGGTGGAAAGCATCCTCAACGACCTCAGTCAGGGCAAGGAGCACGTGGAGCGCAAAAACGAGCTGCTCAACCGCAGCGAGACGCAGCTGCAGGAAATCTGCGGCAAGCTCGACACGCTGGTCTTCGAACTCGCCGGACTTCACTAACCCTTCAACCGGCGGAGGCAGCACCTGTCTCCGCCGAACCTATTTCCCCGACGGCGGGAGCGCGGACTGCTGTCTCCGCTCCACCCGCCGCCGAACTTATACCCCCTAAATCTTTCACGAGATGAGCAATGAGAACAAGGCCTCGTTCTGGAGCACCGTGCGCGACGTGGCACATATCGACGAAAACATCACTTTTGCTTCGGAAATGCTCGACAAGTATTCCTGGAAGAAGGAAGAGCAAATACAACTCACGCAGCAGATGGAGCGCATACGCACCAAGCAGAAAGACGACTGCCTTAACCTGAGCGTCATCGGCGAATTCAGCTGCGGAAAGAGCTCTTTCATCAACGCCTTGCTGAACATAGACCTCCTCACGTCGAGCGTTATCCAGGGAACCACCGTGACGAACACCATCATCTACTATTCGCCACAACCGGTGATAACCATCAGTTTCCGCGACGGCCGTCACCAAAGCTTAGAGCCGGAGAGCATGGACGAACTCCGCCAGCAGGTGTCGGTCATCACGACCGACGGGGATGCGGCACAGCACATTGCCATGGTGTCGGTGGGACTGCCCTCGCCACTCCTCGAACAGAACATCCGCATCATTGACACGCCGGGCACCAACTCGCTCGCGACGTGGCACGAGGACGTGACGCGACAAGCGCTGAGTGACCTCTCCGACTTAGCCATCATCCTCACCGACTCCACCAAGCCGCTGCCCATGACGCTGATGGACTTCATTGAGGAAAACGTGCATGGTCTGCTCTCACAATGCGCTGTGGCGGCCACACGCTTCGACCTCGTGCCGCAGGGAGAGCGCGACTCCATCATGACCTACATCTCCAAAAAAATGTGTCATGACTTCGACCTCCCGTCCTTCTTGGTGCTACCCTTCTCCCCCTTGGCCGTCATCGGACAGCTGCAAGGCCAAAAGCTGGTGGAGGAACAGGAGGAAATGGCCAAGCTCACCGAAGAAAACGCACAGAAGCTGCTCAGCTACATGGCGGAGCGCAGGCAGATAGCGCAGATGCACAAGCTCTTGGACCTGACGGACAAGATGTTTACCGCGCTGCAAAGCAACATCAACGGCAAGCTCGAAGAATGCCAAAAGGAGCTGGAACTGCTGCAACGCAGCCTCACGGCCAATCTCAAGGACTTCATTGAAGAACAGAAGCGGAAAATCGGGGAGAAGATGGACATGGAATGCGAAGTCATGCGCTCGGGCATCCGCACGGCCTGCAAGGCGGAAGTACACCTGGCCAAGAAACGCATGGAGAAGCTCCTCCTCGACAACCGCGCCACTACGGCCACTGCCATCAAGGAGTATGTCAACGGCCAATACATCAAGAACTGCGAGAAGGAAGCGAAGAGCATCCACGACTGCCTGCACATCTACGACAAACAGCTGCCGAAACTCTTCAAGAAGTACATGAAACAATTCCAGGAGGCTTTCCAGAAGGAATTCGAGAAACTCCAAATCCTGAAGGTGGACTTCAAGGGTACTAATGTGGACACCACGGACAAGACCAAGATGACCATCAGCGACCTGGGCAGCTCGTTCCACTTTCTCAACGAGGAGGAGAGCCACGAGAACTGGTGCTTCGGCGGCGGCGCGGCGGGCGGAGCCGGACTCGGCCTTCTCATCGGCGGCCCCGTCGGGGCCGTGGTCGGAGGGATAATAGGTTTTCTCGTGGGCGGCTTTAACACGCACGATGCGGCGGACATCAAGCGCAACGTCCTCAGCAAGTTGTCCACACCGTTGAATAATTTCTGCAAACAGGTGCAGGACGACACCGTCGATACCTTTGACAAATGGACAATGGACACTTGCCAGGCACTGCGCGACGAGATGGACCGCTATCTCAAGGCTTACCGCGACACCGTGAACAACAAAATCAGATACAACAAGGCAAAGCAGAAAAAGCTGCAAGCGGAGATTGACGTCATCAACCAAGACCTTGCCCTGCTCACCGCTCACCAGCAACAGCTGCAGACCGCCTTGAAACAAATGAAATAAACGGAAATGGACATTCTCGAAACAACCCAACGCTTTGAACAGCTCTGGGAGCAGTTCATCGCTACTTTCAAAGGAAGCCTCATCACGGAGGCAAGAAAACAGCACGTGAACCTCACACTGGCCAAAATCTTGCTGAAAGACGCGGCAGAATCGTGGACAGCGGACTATGGCGTAAATGGCGTCTGGCTCAAACATCTGAAACAGGACGAACCGAAAAAGGGAGAACTGGTGGAAGAAATCCTTACGCACGACCTGACGCTGCAAGACGTGAAAATCGCTCCCCCGAAGCCGAACAATGCCCTCAAAGTGGCTGCACCCATCGGCGCAGGCGTCGTAGGTCTCGCCGCAGCCAAGGCTCTGTCGCTCGGCACAGTGGCCACCGCTACGGCAGTGGCGGTTCCCGCTGCATTGGCCTTACCCATCGTCAACGCCAGAATGGAAACCGCTGCGGCCAAACGTAAGCAGCGCATCATCGATGCCTACGTGCAGCAACTCGACAAGTACAAAGAATCCATCAAATCGATACTTTTGGCCGAATAACCACCGCCCCAATCCAGCCTGCCGCCCAAGGAAATAGCACGGCGGCGACCTACCTTCAAAAAGTCCCGGACTATTTTTCACAACTCGACGAGTAGAAAAAAATAGTCCGGGACTTTTTTTCACAAGTGGCGGACTTGCAGAACCGCCATGCAGGTGCCCCGTGAACAGCCGGCGGAATCTATCAGATTGTCAGCCAAAACGGAGCATTGAAAGCAGGAATGGCATCGACAAAACGAAAAAACAAAAAAAATGTTGGGATGATAAAATATAACCATTACCTTTGCCGCACCTTACCACACTGTTCCTATCAACCGAACATAACACGTTTAACTAAATAACTAAAGCAAATGAAGAAATCTTTACTTTCTCTCGCAGCAGCCCTGATTGCCGCACCTGCCCTGCTTGCAGCAGCAGCCCTGCTTGCCGCACCCGCTAGTGCCCAGCTGCTGCAAAAGAACGCTTCTGTCTTAGGCCAGAAGAAAGAAGTGCCTGCTTGGGCACAGAAGCAGTTGCAGAAAGGCCAGTCTTTGCTGAATGGCAAGTCTCTGCAGCCCGCCCCCTTTGCGCTGAACCAGCCTAATCACCTGTCGCGCGCTGCCAGCCAGCGTTCGCGCACGGAAATCAGTTACCAGGTCAATGGTGACGAAATCGAGAACTGCGGATTGGTGCCCCTCTTCAACCCCGGCGAACTGAAAAAGAACGGTTTCACCGGTTATGGCTTCGGTGCTTTCTTCTATGGCGACATGCTTTCGCGCTATACGGGCAACACCATCAAGTCCATCAACTTTGCCGTATGGCCCGGTAACTACAGCAACATCATGGTGTTCGTGATGGACGGTACGACCGGTAAGGCTTTGTGGACCGCTACGCTCGACAAGTTGAAATGCATTGACCCCAAAACGGGCAACCTCAACATGAACGTCGTTCCCTGCGACTACAAGGTTACAGGCGACGAACAGGTGGTCTACATCGGTTGGATAGCCAACTATGCACCTTCTGCTGACGACCCCTATGCTTCGCAGTGCGAGGGCATTTTGCCTTACTATGAGGACAACACCCATACGGGTGAAGGTGCCTGGATCAATGTTGTGGATGCCAATGGCAACTTCGGCCCGGCTCTCAGCGCCGGCCAATTGAAGGACCAGGACGGCAATATCTTCTATGCCGCTGCTGCTCTTACCATCGAAACCGAAGGTGAAAACGGCCTGAAGGACATCGACTCTTATCCTGTTGCGATGAGCACCGTCCGTGGCGATATGCACACGGGCAAGGGTGGCAACGCCGCCATTCAGTTGGAGAACCTCGGTCTGGACTCCATCAAGTCGATTGACTACACCCTCAGCTTGGGTGCCAAGTCCGTCAACGGCACTTACAACTTCAAGGAAGCCATCCCCTTCTACGGTGTCAGCGTACTAAAGGTTCCCGCAGTGCTCTCCGACGAGGCCGGCACAGACATCGCTAACTTCACCGTAACCAAGGTGAATGGCGTGGACGACGAAATGACCGACAATGACGACAATGTGGTTCAGGGTTACGTTTACTCCCTCGACAAAGGCTACCGCCGTATGCCCGTTGTTGAAGAGTTCACTTCCAACACCTGCGGCTGGTGTCCTTACGGCATCTTCGGCCTGAAGGATGTCATGACCGCCTGCAGCAACAACGCCATCACGATTGCCGCTCACACCACTTTCGAAGCGAAGCTCGGCGAGGATCCCCTCGCAGCCGAAACTTACCAGCCGGTAATCAAAGCCTTTGCTACCAGTTTCCCCACCGCCATGGTTAACCGCGAAGCCATCGAGCACGTGCTCTCCGCCCCCGAACTGGCCTGGGCCATGTCCGATCAGGTTTGCGAAGCCGACATGGTGCTCGAAGGTGCCTACGAAGAGAGCATGACGGGTACGTCCGTTTCTGGTAAGGTGAAGCTCAACTTTGCCATCGACTCCAAACCCAACGCTTACGGTTTGGCTTATGTGATTACCGAGGACAGCGTCCAGGGTGTGAAGCAGCTCAACAATTTCGCTGCCAACTACTACTATTACTCGAGCCAGTATGACGATGCCGCCATCATGAAAGGTCTGGGCTGGACGCAGGAAATGATCGACTATGCCAAGACCGGCGAGGCTGACAAAGCCGGCAACTACTGGTCTTACGAACCCATGGACCACGTGGCTTGCTACATCTCTAACCCCACCGGCTCCGATGCTTTGCTGCCCGCCGCTAAATTGGGTGAACCCATTGAAGTGGAATTCGAGTTCGACATGCCCGAACGCACATCTCCCGAAATCAACACCGAGAACCTGCACCTCGCAGCCCTGCTCTTCGACCAGCAGAGCGGTGTCATCGTAACCGCAGCACAAATCAAGCTGGGTGAAGAAACGAATCAGTCCGGTCCTTCTGGCATCGAAACTGCCGAAAACGCAGCTGCTGCCAACATCGCTGTGGCCGACGGTGCCTTCAACATCACTGCCGAGAACGCAGAAGCTCAGGTTTACAACGCTGAAGGTAAGCTCGTTTCGAGCTGCACAGTCAACGGTTCTGCTTCTCTGCCTACCTTCGGTAAGGGTGTTTACGTAGTTCGCGTAGTATCTGGTGGCAAGGTAATGACCAAGAAGGCTGCCTTCTAACAACTGACTCCCACGGGCTGATTTTCACAGCCTGACGCACAAGCGGCGTGTGACGGACCCCATTTCCGTTACACGCCGCTTTTTTGTTGACCTGCACACTTTCGTTGTATGGACGACAACAAGGGAATTATTGACGACAACAAAGGACAACGGGAAACAACTTTTTCGTTTACGGCTGTTGTCTATTGTTGTCTAAGTTGTCGGCATTTAAATATTAACCACAACAAAGGACAACGGAGGACAACCATCCAAGAGGAAAATGTTGTCTATTGTTGTCTAAGTTGTCGTCAATTTTCAACGCATCCTCAGGCGACATGCTCCATTCATGTATGCGCCCAAAAAAGTCCTGGACTATTTTTCACAACTCGGCGAGTAGAAAAAAATAGTCCAGGACTTTTTCGCACAAGTTCGCCACTTGTTGCCCGGCCGCCGCGCCCGGCCTCACGCCCTCCCCGTTGGCAACGGGCAACACCCATACAACACAGCCGGGAAAGCCCGTTGTACACAGGTTCTCCCGGCTGCTACCGTTGGCGTCAGCCGATTGGCCGGCACCGAAGTCAAAAGTCGCCGTCGCCCATGGGAGCTCCGGTCATCTGACCGTTGTTCTGACGGAAATTCATCCCCTGCTGCAATCTCGGACGGCGGTCCATATTAAACATCTGCGGACGCTCCAAGCGGGTGAACACGGTGACGAGTTGCTGCGGCGTGAGGCGGTCCTTGAACTTCTCGAAATAGGCGCGACGAATGGCGAGCGTGCGCTCCTCCTTGTCGAACGTCTTGGCCAGCAGCACGAGCGATTCAGCATCCGTCAGCTCCTTTTTCTGTTTGGCCTTGCCGTTGGCATCCACGGGCCGCACTGCGCGTGCCACAGCCTGCTGCGTGTCCTGGTACTCCACATACAGAGGCACGAACCACGCCTGCGTCTGGTCGTCAAGCTTCAGTTCGTCGGCCAAGCGCGTGGCCTGCTGTTGTAAGCGTTCCGTCCGGTTTTGGGTACGTTCCTTCTTGACCTTCTTGTCAGCGTTTTGCGCGCAGAGCCCCGTGCAAAAAACGAAGGCTGCGAGCAGCGAAATAATTTTGTTGTACGTCATCATAAAACAAGTATATATTAGAATTTAGTTAATGTGGTCCCCGGTGGACTTTCTTCGGATTTGACGCACGAAACGAAGAAAGGTTTAATCCGTTTAGCGGGCTTTTTTGTGATTTTTCAGCAACGAAACAGGCGAATTGTGCAGTTGAGATAGAAAAAAATGCAGAAAAATTGGGCAAAGGCTTGGTTGGTATAAAAAACTGCCCTATATTTGCATCGTGTTTTTCATAGTATTGCAGCTTCGGGGCTTGTGAAAGTCCGGTCTGCTTCCCATACTAAAGAAAATGTGTTCGTGACGGCTTGGGAAAGTCGAACGAATTCATCATGGTAAATGTTTTTAATGGTGGTGCGTCAAAATTTTTATTTTGGCGCACTTTCATTTTTTTATACGCCTGTGGGAGTTGCCTCAGCCCGGCGGGACATCCCTGCCGACCGACCGGCTCTGCCACTTGCGGAGCGCAAGAACATTGATGTAGCCTTCCCGCTGCGACTGGTAGAGGGCCGGCAGCGGGGAAAATGCTCGGGGCCGGCAGCGGCGCGATATAAGGCGCAGGTGATGGCGGCCCTTCTGAAAAGCCTGGAAACGGTGAAAAAAACGGGGCCGCACGCGCTCCGGCTGATTTGCCGCGATGAGGAGGAGAAGGGAACTTTGTAGCCTCCGGGGTGGGGCTGTCGGTGGAAGGATTTGATAATCTTTAAACTTCTCAACTTTTCAACCCAAAAATTCCATTAACTTTGCAGCGAAACCCTGAAACCCCAAAAACCACTCTATGATACTGTTTTTTAGAACACCGCAACAGAGCGTGATTGCCACACAGATCGATCACCCACTCAGCGAGGCCGAAGTGAATGAACTTTGCTGGCTCTACGGAGACGCCACACCCGAAAAGGACGACGCGCTTCCCGGCTGGTTTGTCGGCCCCCGACGCGAAATGATTACCCCTTGGAGCACCAATGCCGTAGAGATTACTCAAAACATGAACCTCTGCGGCATTACACGTATCGAAGAGTATTTCCCCGTGGACAACGAAGAGGCCGAACACGACCCCATGCTCCAACGTATGTACAATGGGTTGGATCAAAACATCTTCACGGTGAACATTGAGCCGGCTCCCATCCAGTACATCAGCGATCTCGAAACTTACAACGAGCAGGAGGGCCTCGCGCTCTCACCCGCCGAAATAGACTATCTCCACGGCGTGGAACAGCAGCTCGGACGACAGCTCACCGACAGCGAGGTGTTCGGCTTTGCCCAAATCAACTCCGAACACTGCCGCCACAAAATCTTCGGAGGCTCCTTCATCATCGACGGAAAGGAGATGCCCTCGTCGCTCTTCGCCATGATAAAAAAGACAACGAAGGAGAACCCGCACCACATCATCTCGGCCTACAAGGACAACGTGGCCTTTGCCGAAGGACCCGTGGTGGAACAGTTCGCACCCGCCGACCACGCCACCTCCGACTACTTCCGCGTGAAGGACATCGAGAGCGTCATCTCCATCAAGGCCGAAACGCACAACTTCCCCACGACCGTGGAGCCCTTCAACGGCGCATCGACGGGTACGGGCGGCGAAATCCGCGACCGCATGGGCGGCGGCGTCGGCTCATGGCCCATTGCGGGCACCGCAGTCTATATGACGGCTTACCCGCGCCTCGACGGCGGACGCGAATGGGAGGATATCCTGCCCGTACGTCAGTGGCTCTACCAGACACCCGAGCAAATCCTCATCAAAGCCTCTAATGGTGCATCGGACTTCGGCAACAAGTTCGGACAACCGCTCATCGCCGGCTCCGTGCTCACCTTTGAACACCAGGAGAACGGCGAGAAGTATGGCTACGACAAGGTGATCATGCTCGCCGGCGGCGTGGGCTACGGCACGAAGCGCGACTGCCTGAAGGGACAGCCGCAGAAGGGCAACAAGGTAGTCGTAGTGGGCGGCGACAACTACCGCATCGGCCTCGGAGGCGGCTCGGTGAGCTCCGTCGACACGGGACGCTACTCCAGCGGCATCGAGCTGAACGCCGTGCAGCGCGCCAATCCTGAAATGCAGAAGCGTGCCAACAACTTAGTGCGCGCACTCTGCGAGGAGGACGTGAACCCCGTGGTGAGCATCCACGACCACGGTTCGGCAGGCCACGTGAACTGCCTCTCAGAGCTGGTGGAAGAATGCGGCGGCCTGATTGACATGAGCCAACTCCCCGTGGGCGACCCCACCCTCTCGGCCAAAGAAATCATAGCCAACGAGAGCCAGGAACGCATGGGCCTCCTCATCCAAGAGGAGCACCTCGACCACGTACGCCGCATCGCGGAGCGCGAACGGGCCCCGATGTATGTGGTGGGCGAAACGACCGGCGACGCACACTTCGCCTTCCAACAGGCTGACGGCCGCCGACCCTTCGACCTCGACGTGGCACAGATGTTCGGCCACTCACCCAAAACGGTGATGGTGGACGAAACGGTGGAACGGAAATACGAGAACGTGAGCTACGATGCGGCCCACGTGGACGAATACATTGACCGCGTGCTGCAACTGGAGGCCGTGGCCTGCAAGGACTGGCTCACGAACAAGGTGGACCGCTCCATCACGGGCAAGGTGGCCTTCCAGCAAACACAGGGCGAGCTGCAGCTGCCGCTGGCCGACTGCGGCGTGGTGGCACTCGACTATCGCGGACGCCGAGGCATCGCCACAGCTATCGGACATGCCCCGCAGGCGGGACTGGCCGACCCGGCAGCAGGCTCGGTGCTCTCTGTGGCAGAAAGCCTCACGAACATTGTGTGGGCTCCCCTGGCCGAAGGGCTCGACAGCGTGTCGCTCTCGGCCAACTGGATGTGGCCCTGCCGCTCACAGCGCGGTGAGGACGCCCGTCTTTACCGAGGCGTGGAAGCACTCAGCGATTTCTGCTGTGCACTGAAAATCAATGTGCCCACGGGCAAGGACTCGCTCTCACTCTCGCAGCAATATCCCAACGGGGAGAAGATTATCTCGCCGGGAACGGTCATCGTGAGTGCCGGAGGCGAGGTGAGCGACATACGCAAGGTGGTTTCGCCCGTCATGGTGAACGACCCGAAATCCACGCTTTACCACATTGACTTCTCCTTCGACGAGCTGCGACTCGGCGGTTCGGCCTTCGCGCAGAGCCAAGGCTATGTGGGCAGCGATGTGCCGACGGTGAAAAATCCGGAGTACTTCCGCGATGCTTTCAACGCCGTGCAGCAACTGGTGAACAACGGCTGGCTCCTCGCTGGACACGACATTTCGGCCGGCGGCCTCATCACGGCATTGCTCGAAATGAACTTTGCCAACACGGAAGGGGGTATGGAAATCTGTCTCGACAAGTTCCATGCGGACGATCTCGTGAAGGTGCTCTTTGCCGAGAACCCCGGCGTGGTGGTGCAGGTGGCCGACAAACACAAGAAGGACTTCAAGGCGCTGCTCGACGACTGCGGCGTGGCCTACGTGAAGCTGGGACACCCGGCCGAGGAACGCCAGATCATGGTGAGCCTGCACGATGCGGAATACCAGTTTGGCATTGACTATCTCCGCGATGTGTGGTACGAAACGTCGTACTTGCTCGACACGAAGCAGAGCATGAACGGATGTGCCAAGACCCGCTTTGAAAATTACCGCCAGCAGCCATTGGAATTCAACCTCCGCAAGGAGTTCAAAGGCACTTTCGAGAGCCTGGGCATCGACCCCGACCGCCGCACGCCGAGCGGTGTGAAAGCAGCCATCATTCGCGAAAAAGGAACAAACGGCGAACGCGAAATGGCCTACGCGCTCTATCTCGCAGGCTTCGACGTGAAGGACGTGATGATGACGGATTTGATTTCAGGCCGCGAAACGCTCGACGAGGTGAACATGATTGTGTTCTGCGGCGGCTTCTCCAACTCCGACGTGCTGGGCTCGGCCAAAGGCTGGGCGGGCGCTTTCCTCTACAACGAGAAGGCGAAACAGGCACTCGACCGCTTCTACGCCCGCGAGGATACGCTCTCGCTCGGTGTGTGCAACGGCTGCCAGCTGATGATTGAGCTGAACCTCATCAACCCGGAACACGCCGAACGCGCCCACATGCGGCACAACAACTCGCACAAGTTTGAAAGTGCCTACCTGGGTGTGACGGTTCCGACGAACCGCAGCGTGATGTTCGGCTCGCTCTCGGGCGACCGCCTCGGCATCTGGGTGGCTCACGGCGAGGGAAAATTTGACCTGCCGCTGCCGGAGGACGACTACAACGTAGTGCTGAAATATACTTACGACGAATATCCCGGCAACCCCAACGGCTCGCGCTACAGCGTGGCGGGCATTGCCAGTGCCGACGGCCGCCACTTGGCCATGATGCCCCACCTGGAACGTGCCTTCTACCCCTGGCAGAACCCGTTCTACCCGCACAAACGCCGCTCGGAGGACATCACGCCCTGGATGGAGGCGTTCGTCAACGCCCGCCGCTGGGTGGAAGCACACAAAAAGTAGAAAAAGTACCTGACGCGAACAGCGCGAAACATCAAGGAAAACGCTTTACAAACAGTTCGGGACTTGTCAATCGCAAGTCCCGAACTTGTTTTATATGGATAAGTAGTTGCTTGAGAATTTTATCCCCCTAAATGAGGGAGACAGGGCCTTACCGTTTTGCATCCTGCGGCTCATTCATGCCGCGCACCACCACACGCGGCGACACCTGCGAGGAAGGGGACGACAGGTAGGCTCGGAAGGGCGACAACGAACTGCCTGATGCCGCAGGCACAAAAGCTTGGCGCGAAGAGGAGAACAGGCGGACAGCGGCGTCGGACGGCCCGACACGCAACGTATGGAAAACGCCGCGAACCAACGGTTCGTCCACCGGAACGGGAGATAATTCACCCGAGGCGGAGGCGAAGGTAACTAAGCCCGTATACTCGGCACGGAAAAGGTAAGGCCGGCCGGGAAGAAGCTCCTGCTGACGGGCAAAGAACAGGGTGTCGGCGGACAACTCGACGGATGCATACACCTGCGCTCCCTTGGCCGTAGCCCGAAACGGCAGGCAGAGGCTGTACCACCTATCTGCCACGCAATCGGTACGGGTGTAGGTGAGCTGACCGGCTTCTGCAAAAATGGAGCGGTCGGTATAGAAGGAGGCTTTGTCGACAAACCGATACGGCCGCAACAGGTAGTTGCGACTGTTGCTACACACCACGACAAAAGGCCAGGAGGCGGGCACGGCATCAACGGAGGCGGAGGAAACAAAGATGGGAAGGTTCACGGTGTCGGGAAGGTGGAGGAAAGCACTGGCCTGACGGGGAAGGGAGAGGGCGGTGAGGTCCAGACACCTGACGGAACCGAACGAGAGTTCGGAAAGGGCCGAAACAGTCCAGCCGCCTTCCAACCGACAACTGCCCGACTCCGACACGACGACGGAAGGGTCGGCTGCCACCGTGGCCAACCGGGCCGACACAGCGGGCAACCCGTTGGACGCCACGTACCAAGACGACGAAGCTTCATCAAAAGCCGGATAGCGAGGAACGGCCTCGGCAGTACACAGCCGGCCGTCTGCCACCTGCCAAACGGAGGGCGCCTCAACGGGGTCCAGATGGTAACCCAAAAAACGGGCCTCGCGCCGCAGGGTGAAATGCGAAGGGGAAATACTGTCGACAGTCCACACGTCAAGGTCGGCCATGGGCGCAAAGGTTCCGTCGGTCAGGAGGGCATCGGCAGCATTGACTGCCCGACCGTCCGTAAGGCGCAGCATCTGTTGGTGGCTCAGCACCACACGACTGCCGTGACGGGGCGGCGAAAGGGGGTTGGAAGGGGTCGAGACGCCATCTGCCAGACGGTAAAGGGTGAGATGAGGGGTGTCGGGAAGGGCGTAATTGTCGAACGTGAAGACGTAATCTTTCGAAGCCGCCCGATAGGTGGAGTATACGCTCAGCGAGCGGTCCGTTTGGCCGAGTGCCCGCCAAAACGACTGTTTCCGGTCGTTGAAGGTCAAGTTCCAAAGGGAGGCATCGTCGGCAGCAACAGTCCACTTCAACCCCAATCCGTCCTCATGGGCACGTGTGAGCAGCCGGCCATCCGACGGGTTGACAAGCCGGAAGTTTCCGGTTTCATCGCGCTGCAGCAGCCACAGGTCGTCCTCATGGTTCACCTCGATTTCCACTGTCAGGCTGTCGACCTGCACGAGCCGAAGTCCCTCCAACTTCCCATTGCCGTCCAGACTGTGGGACATGAGCACGCATCGCCCAACTGCCGTTTCGCCCATCAGGACATAATACCCACCGTCCACCAGCTCGTCCACCGAACCGACACGCCGGAAAACGGCGGGCAACGATGGGGAAACTCCCTGGGCCGCCAAGGCACACGGAAGGAGAAACTGCAAGAAAAAAGCCCCAAACAGGAGCTGCACGGGCCGCAGAAGCCATAAGGAACGAAGAGGTTTAATAGATGACATATCGTCCTGACATTACATTTCAAAAGGAAGTGTGCGCAAATGCTCCGACAAAAGCCATCATGCGCACACTTGTATCAAACACAGTAGTTTTTAAATTGAAAAGGAGAAGCGTTGAAAGTTTATCCTGTACCAGAACAAGTCGTTATCCGCCATATCCATTCAAATTTTCCACTTTTCTGTTTTCCTGACTTCAATCTTTTTCAGAAGATAACAAAGCTGTTTATTTCACATTTACCTTCAGGTTGCTCACCTTGCTCTTGAAGTTCCCGGCCTTGCGCAAGGGGAATACCAAGGTGCGCTGGTAATTGATTTTGTCCGTAGGCTGGTAAACGATGGGCTCAAATCCTTTGTCGGCATCCGTCTGATAGTGGGCGCGGTCCTGGTCGCGCACCACGTAGAGTGGCTTGGCACCCAGCTCTTCGCGGAGCTGACCGTCGACATAGAGGCGGGTGCAACGGTTGTCGCCCTCGATGGTGAGCGTCACCTGCTTGCCCGGCTCCAAGCGGTAGTTGAAGGTGGTGAGATAGTTCTCCCGCTCAAAGCCGAGCTTGCCCTCGCGCGGGTCGGAGAGGTAGAACACGGCGTTGTCCGAACGGAAGAGTTCGGTGCCCTTGGCCTCCTGTGCGGCTTCGAGGGTGAAGCTGACGGAGTAGTCGTAGCCTATTTCCTCAGCCGGCAGGGTGGCGCCGGGCTTGACGTCCTGCATCTGCAAGGCGGTGGTGCCGGACTTGCCGAGGCGGCCCAGCTCGTTCACACCGGGAGCCTCGCTCAACGACTGGCGAAGGGTGTTGAACTGGGCATAGGGCAACTGCGTTTTAGCTCCGGTCCAGCATTTCACGGCCAAGGTCTGGAGAGCAGGATATACACGATGGTGAATGTCTTTTACCGTAATGCCATTGCCCACATGGTCGTTCCAAACGGCAAACATGCCGCCTTCGATGGCCGGGTCGTTCTCATCGAACTTCTGGCTGCCGATGACAGCCGGCGTCCAGTGGTTGTAGAGATAGTCTGTGTTGAGGTAGTCATAGTAATAGCCGGCTGCGGGCACGATGTAGACCAGTCCGTCGGGGATGCTGACGAGCTGGTAGCCCTGCTTCTTCATTTCGACAGGGTCGGCAAAGCCGTTGTACCAGATGTCCATGAGCACGTTTTCGGACTTGACGGGGGTGTCGCCCTTGGCATGGGTCAGTGCACCCCAAAGCACGGCCTGCTTGCCGAAGCTCTCGACATAGCGGATGTAGTGGTCGGTAAATTCGCGGAACTTCTCCACCACTTCTTTCTTGGCATTGGAGTATTCGTCGGTACCGATGTGCACGCGCTTGCCTCGGAACACGGGTTCCTTGCCGCTGAGGTATTCTTTGAACAGACCGTCGAAGAAGGTGTAGACTTCGGGGTTGAAGAGGTCAAGGTGGTCCATGCCGTACTCCTTGCTGCCCAGCTCGGGCTTGTAGTGGGAGAAGGCTAAGGAGTGGGCGGGGATGTCTATTTCGGGAATGATTTCCACTTCGTTGGCCTCGGCGAGCTTTTGCAGTTCGATGAACTCCTGCTTGGTGTAGGAGCCGTCCTTGGCAGTGAGGCCGGGATAGGTGTCACACTCCAAGCGGAAGGCGGCCTGCGTCTTGTCCCAGTCGCCGCCGAAGTACTGGCGGAAACCGTTGTCGTTGAGGTGGATGTGGAGGGTGTTCATCTTATAATAAGCCAACACCTTGGTGAGCTGGCGCAGATAGTGCATGGGGATGTACTTGCGGCCGCAGTCAATCATGAAACCACGGAGCTTGTACTCGGGCACGTCGGTGGTGCGGCCGCAGGGCAGGGTGCGGTCGGTCGATTGCTCAGAAAGCTGCAACAGGGTGCGGGTGCCCCAGAAAAGGCCGCGCGACGTGGCGGCGGTGAGGCGGACGGAGGAGGCTATGTCGAGGCGGTAGCCTTCGTCGCCCAGGGCTTTGTCCTTCTTCAGTTCCAGCACGATGTCGCCCGGCTGCACCTTACCGCTGACAACGGTGAGCCGGCGGCCGAACATTTGCTTGTAGTCGGCTGCAAGGGCCTGGGCCACGGACTGAAGGGCATTGCCTTTGGCCACGATGCGGCCTGAAAGGGACAAGCTGCCCTCGGCACCGGTCCATGTTTTGAGTTCGGGCACGACGAAGGGCTTGGGATTGATCTCAGCCCACAACGCTCCGGACAAACCGAACAGAAAGCCGGCCAATACGAATAGTCTCTTCAAAGAATTCATAATTTAAGGTTTTTAGAGGTTTATTTGCGGCGACAAATCTACATATTTTTCTGCGAGGCTGTGCGTTTTACCTACAGAAATGCACTATTTTGCCACGAAATGCCTAACGGCGCAGAACAGAAGTCATAAACGGTGAGAACGGAAGGAAAGAGAAGCAAAAAGAAAGACGTAATTTTGCACACAAAACAACACTTAACGGAATAGTAACGTCTATGTCGACCATTTGTGCCATAGCCACACCGCCGGGAGGAGCACTCGGCGTGGTGCGCGTATCGGGCCCGGAAGCCATTCGGGCAACCCAGGCTGTTTTTATACCCCAAGGAAAACAAACGTTGGAGGAGAAGGCGGGCAACTCGCTGACCTTCGGACGCATCGTTGACCCCACAACCCACGAGGTGGTGGACGAGGTGCTGGTGAGCCTCTTCCGCGCTCCCCACTCGTACACGGGTGAAGACTGCACGGAGATTTCCTGCCACGGCTCGGCCTATATCCTGCACCGTGTTGTGGAACTGCTGCTGCAACAGGGCTGCCAAATGGCACGCCCCGGGGAGTACACGCAACGGGCGTTCCTCAACGGGAAAATGGACCTGAGCCAGGCGGAGGCGGTGGCGGACCTCATCGCTTCGACCACGCAGGCGAACCACCGCATGGCGATGAACCAGATGCGGGGGGGCTTCAGCCGGGAACTGCGTGCGCTGCGCGACAAACTGCTGCACATCACGGCACTGCTGGAGCTGGAACTGGACTTTTCGGACCATGAGGACCTGGAATTTGCCGACCGCTCTGAACTGCTCTCGCTGGCGCGGATCATCGACGAGCACATAGCACGCCTCTGCGCGTCGTTCCGCTTGGGGAATGTGCTGAAGAGGGGAATGCCGGTGGCGATTGTGGGGGAAACGAATGCGGGAAAGTCCACGCTGCTGAATGCGCTGGTGGGCGAGGAAAGGGCTTTGGTGAGCGACATCTGCGGCACCACGCGCGACACGGTGGAGGAAACGGTGGTGGTGGGCAACACGCTGCTGCGCTTCATCGACACGGCGGGCATCCGAGCCACGCAGGACACGGTGGAGCGGATGGGCATAGAACGTACCTTTGCCAAAATCCACGAGGCGGAAATGGTGCTGTGGCTGATTGATGCTACCCGATGGGAGGAGCAATGGCAGGAGCTGCAACACCGCATCTTGACGCAATGTGCCGAACAGGCCACTGTCTGGCTGCTGTTCAACAAGACGGACTTGCTCACACCGCCGGAACTGGAGGCGCTGAAACGGGATTCTGCCGACAAACTCGCGCAGGTTTTCAATGCTTCAGTAACCGTTGCCAACGACTACGGGGCTGGAGTTGAGCGTTCGGTTTCTGAAGATGAGGTTTCTGGGGATGGAGTTGAGGGCTTAGTCAATGAAGATAAGGCTTGTGTTGATGGAGATGAGGTTTCTGGGGATGGAGTTGAGGGTTCTGTTGATGGAGTTGAGGGCTCTGTTGATGGAGTTGAGGATTCTGTTGATGGAGTTGAGGATTCTGTCTCTGCCTCGGGGGCTTCTGTGCCTGTTGTCTACTTCAGCGCACATTCAGCTGCCGACATACATCGTCTCCGCCACCTTTTGTCGGAGCACGTGGAGCGTCTGTCCCATGCGGCCGACTCATCGCACGTCATCGTCAGCAACCTCCGCCACTACGAGGCACTCTCGGCAGCCGGCGAGAGCATCCGCCGCGTCATCTCCGGCCTGCACGACAACCTGAGCGGCGACTTCGTCAGCCAGGACCTCCGCGAATGTATCCACCACCTGAGCGACATCATCGGCGAGGTGACCCCCGAAAGCGTGCTCCACTCTATATTTAGGGAGTTCTGCGTGGGTAAATAGGCTGTGACTGCGAAGAAATCCTGCAACTCATCAAGGAGGGCAAGATAGATACCACACCGCTCATCACGCACCTTTTCCCGTTGACGAGGATTGCTGAAGCCTACGAACTTTTTGAGCAGAAGCGGGATGGAGTCATCAAAGTGGCAATAACTCAATAAACCGATCAAGAAAAGATGAAGATACATCAAATCATATTCAGCCCCACAGGAGGAACAAGACGAGTGAGCGAAATCCTATGTAAGGGCATGGACAAAGAAAGTCGTGTGACTTTTGACGACGGTCAAATAGTAGACCTGTGCGTCAAGGCCGCTGAAATCCAGTTGCCCCATATCCAAGAGGAAGACTTGGTTGTCGTTGCCATGCCTGTCTTTGCAGGGCGTGTGCCAGCTTTGGCTGTGGAACGTCTGCGAATGGTGAATCCGCATGGGGCGAAATGTGTGGTGGTAGCCGTCTTCGGTAACCGTGCCTACGATGATGCACTGTTGGAGATGCTGGACGTAGCCACAGAGATGGGCTTCCGTGTGATTGCTGCTGTAGGAGCAGTAGCAGAGCACAGTATCATCCGAAAATATGGCAAAGGCCGACCCGATGCCGATGATGAACAGACGCTCCGCCATTTCGGTGCTGACATCATGAGCAAGGCAGAAAGCGATGACTGCACAATGCCAAAGGTGCCAGGCAATCGTCCTTACAAGCAAGGCGGTAAAGTGCCACAACCCAAAGGAAGACGCGGATGCAATCGTTGTGGAGTTTGCGCCAAGCAATGTCCAGCCGATGCGATACCACTCTCTGACCCTAAAACGGTTGATACTGCCAAGTGTATATCCTGCATGAAGTGCGTGTCAGTATGCCCAACAGGAACAAGAGGCATTGGAAAGATTATGAACTTTCTGGCGACACAAGGTCTGAAAAAAGTCTGTGCCAGCAGGAAAGAAAACGAGTTGTACATCTAAAATAGCCCTTGGGAATATGCATCAATACTCTCTATATTACCTGCTTGCCATCAATGCCGTGACATTCCTGCTCTATGGCATTGACAAGTACAAGGCAAAGAAAGGAAGATGGCGCATATCAGAGGCTACGCTGCTGCTGATGGCAGTCATTGGTGGCAGTATTGGGGCATGGGCAGGTATGCGACTTTGGCATCACAAGACGATGCACAAGAAATTCAAGTATGGCATACCAGTAATAATTATCATGCAGATTGCCTTGGTGGTTTATCTGCACACAATTTTATAACTATGGCAAATCGACTCATAGAAGAGAAGAACGTGGTGGAGCAGATGATACGTCTGTATTGCCAGCAGTGCGAAGGACATAACGAACTATGCCCAAGTTGTAGGGAGCTATTGGATTATGCCCATAGACGGCTTGACAGATGCCGTTACGGTGAGGATAAGCCTACCTGCAAGAAATGCACCACACATTGCTATCGACCAGATATGAAGGAGAAAATCAGGAAGGTCATGCGTTGGGCGGGGCCAAGGATGATAATATATCATCCACTCGCTTCAATCAGGCATTTGCTTCGTGAAAAATTTCACTTTAAACAATGAGTTTATTTGACAAGACCAGCATTGAACGCTCCAAGGTAAGGCGGCAGACGGAATCCATCCCGTGGGACGAACGCAAGAAGCGGAACAACGTCGAGGCAAGCATCTTCCAATACTGCTTTCACACCCGGAACAACAAGACACGGTAC
>JALEYW010000032.1:0-9495 GCA_022773145.1 Bacteroidales bacterium | reverse complement strand
CGGGGGAGTTGGAGGGGGTGCATAGCGGGCTATGTGACCGAAAAAACAAGAAACTAAATGCGCCCAAGAGGGGACAGATGATATATGCAAACTTTGATTAATCATATAAATATAAACTAATTTTAAACACCTACTTATCATATAGCTTATATATATTTCTCTGTAATGGGAGCTTTGCTGCTTGCTGTCATTCATTGCTTTTTGTTTCCCGATAGTGTTTCCACACCGAGCGATAGTAACTAGCATAGCCCCAGGCGCCGAGCAGCATGACTAAGGCCGTTTTCAGTCCGTGAGAAATCAGGGCGAGCGACTGCGCCGCCGCCTTGTGCGCTCCGTAAACGCCGGTTAGCGTTTTGACAATGGCGAAATGCCACGGCCCGGCTCCGGCCGGAGTGGGCAGCAACACACCTACGCTGGCGGCGGCGAAGACGTGGAGCATATCGGCCAGGCTCACGGCATCGAGTTCCGCAAAGCAGGGGAGCAACCAGTAGATTTGCAGAAAATTACAGGTCCAAATGCCGGTGCATAGCGCGAAAAATGTCAACGGGCTTTCTAATCGTGCAATGGCGCTCATGCCTTGCCACAGGTTGATGAAGAAGCGGCGGATGTGGTGCCATAGCGGAAAACTGATGCCCACGAGCAGACAAACCGCACAGCCTACAATAATATAAAAGGAGTAGCTCGGGACGGCCCAAACGATGCCCTCGTTCATGCGCTGCACTAATCCCACCGTTTCGCGCCAGCGTAGAGAAACGGCTAAGCCGATGACGACAATCAGACATGCCACGTCGGCCAGCTTCTCCACTACTACCGTGCCCAGCGCGCGGGTGGAAACTTCCGCATTGCCGCGTTGCACCAGCAACGAACGGGTCAGTTCGCCCAGTCGCGGCGTTACGCTGTTGATGAGGTAGGATATGAATACCAACTCCACCGCCCGCCGTTTCGTGATGTGGATTCGGGCCGACGAGAGCAGCATCTTCCAGCGGAAAGAACGCAACACGTTGGCCAGTACGCCCATGGTGAGCGTCAGTGAAATCCATAGATAGTTTGACCGCTGCGTAAAGAAATCGGTCAGCAGGGCCAGGTCGAAGCCGCGGTATATCCACCACATCAGACCGGCACCGACCAAAGCGGACAATAAAAGAAATACGATATGTTTGGTAATTCGTGTCATATCAGGGGCGTCCTATAAATTCACAGTGAAAATAAAACATTCGACTTCTTTATTTATCAGATGCAGGCGAAAATACGGCTTTTGGGTTTACCCTATATAGCGTTTAGCCTATAAAAATCCCTAATTTAGCATTTTTTCTATCAGGACAGCATGAATGATACCAACGTTTGGAAAAACTTCTGTATATTCGCACCCCAAAGAAGGTTATAGGACATATATTTTATTATTATGGAACTTGAAAAATTTGCACGTCAGCTTAAGCTGATGCTACTTCTTACGCAAAATCGTTTGCTCTCCATAGAAGAAATTTGCAATCGGGTTAGCATGAGTCGCCGGTCCGTTTATCGCTATATAGATGCTTTCAAGAGCATGGGATTTGTCGTAAAAAAGGAAGGAACGCGCTATCGGCTTGACCACAGTTCTCCCTTTTTCAGTGAGATCGTTACAGGTATACAGTTTACCGAAGCAGAAGGCGTTGCGCTCAGCCAAATCCTTAACTCTGTCTATAACAACTCGGCTGAGGTGAGGGCTCTTCGCGAAAAACTGTCGAACCTTTACAATCCAGACATCTTGTCACGCCACGGCGTGGACAGCACACTGGCACAGAATATAAGTCGCATTTTTCAGGCCATCAAGGAAGAGCGCGTGGTTTTGCTGAGAGATTACAACTCGCCGTCGAGCGGACAGGTGAGCAACCGCATCGTGGAACCGTATCTCTTCATCAATGAAAATGCGGAAGTGCGATGCTACGAACTTTCGACAAAGATGAACAAAACGTTCAAGGTGAGCCGGTGCGCAGATGTAGAGTTGCTCGACCTCTTGTGGTCGCACAAGGAAGAGCACATGCCTTTCTACAGCGACCTCTTTGGGTTTACGGGCGATACCCGCCTGCCGGTTTCGATTCTGCTGGGACAGCTTTCCACCTCCGTACTGCTTGAGGAATATCCCGACGCACAGCGGCAGATGAGCTTGCAGCCCGATGGCCGGCAGTTGCTGAAGACGGAAGTGTGCAGCTACGTCGGTATCGCTCGCTTCGTGCTCGGACTTTACGACGACATCGAGGTGGTGGACAGCCCCGAATTCAAGGAGTATCTCCTCCAACGCGTCCATCACATTCTCGAAAAAGAATAATCACATCGGTCCTGCCGCTACCGCCACGCAGCGGGCAAGCCGTATGACATCAAGGGAAGACGCCAACGCGCCTTCCTTTTTTCGTATCCTGAAGGGATGGCTTTTACTGATCGCCACCTCGGAGTTTCCGCGCGCTCTTCCGGAATTTCTGTTCGCCCTTCCGGCTTTTTTCAGTCGCCGCCCCGGAAAAAAGAAAAATGCGATTGGGACGAAAGATTTAACGCGCGATTTTAGAAATTGTCGCAGAATGACACTTTTAATCTTTTCCTTTGCGCACAAATCATTCATTCTCAAACGTAACGGACCATGAAAAAGAACGAAATCACCCTGCAATCTTCCAAAAGCGAACTCTCTCTCAACGTAACGCTTTCTGTGGAACCACTCACAGCATGGCTCGCAAAAACTTCGGCGATACAAAGTCTGGCACGCTTCTATGCCTTCTGGCTGGAGGAGAGCGTCAGTGCAAAAAGAGCCGTCTATTTCCTTTATGCCCAGGTGTTCGCAGTCCTTACTCTGCTGCCCTGTACCCTTCATCTGGGTTGGCGCACCTGTTTCCTGCTGCTGTTCTGCCAGGCCGTGGGCCGCGCGTTCAAATCGTAGGCTCCTTCCGGCCCATGCGGTAGCTGACCTTTATTGACCAATGATTTGCTTTTTCATCTTTTGTAGTTGAACGCCCATCGTACCGGATGCTCGCACCGGCAAACGGTTGGAGCGTTCAACTTTTATTTTATACCACCAGGCGGAACCGCTTCGGGAATGGCAGAGCAGTTTTATTCTTAAAAGTTCTTAAATACAAAATCTTTTACAGTACTTTGCTTTGCATAGTACTAATAGTTAACCTACATTTGCAGCGTCAGGAAGGGAATGTGGCGGTTTCCGGTCGACAAAGCCGCCGTTTCCCTCTCCCCATTCATCCAAAACCATCACCACATGAACGTAGACAATGCCAAATCGCAGATGCGCAAAGGGATGCTCGAATACTGCGTTCTGCTCCTGCTGAGCCGGGAGGCCAATTACGCCAATGACATCATCAACCGCCTGAAGCAGGCCGAGCTGATCGTGGTAGAAGGCACGCTCTATCCGCTGCTAACCCGATTAAAGAAGGACGGGCTGCTCAGTTACGAGTGGCGCGAGTCCACACAGGGGCCTCCACGCAAATACTATGCGCTGACGGCGGAAGGACAGGCCTTCCTGCAAGGGCTCGATGGCGCGTGGAACGAGCTGAACCGCACCGTTTCCCTGCTCAAGCACATGGCGCCCGAACCACAACCGGCTGCCACACCGCCTATCGCCTGACCGCCGTGGCGCAATCCTTTTCGAGAAGTTTTTTATCCTGTTTTACTATCAGAAAAATCCCTATCATGAAAAAGAATATCACCATCAATTTGTTCGGCTCGCTTTACGCCATCGACGAGGACGCCGTGGCTTTGCTCGAACAATATCTCGACAACATGAAACGCTATTTCAGCCGGCGCGACGGCGGCGACGAGATAGCTGACGATATTGAACACCGCGTGGCAGAGCTCTTTGCCGAACTCCGCTCCGCCGGGGTAGAAGCCATCACCATTGAGCATGTGCAGGACATCATCCGCCGCATCGGTAATCCCGAAGAGCTCGACACTCCGGCCTCCGAGCCCGACGCACAAGGTCCCGGCGTGCCGCCCGACCCCCCTTCGCAGCGCGGCGGCACCCAGGCCGGCACAGATGAACGCCACACGCGCAAGCTCTTCCGCGACCCTGACGATAAACTGCTGGGAGGCGTGATGAGCGGTTTGTGCCAGTACTTTGGCGGCACCGATCCTCTGCCGTGGCGCATTATCCTCGTGGTACTCAGCTTCTTCAGTTTGCAAGTGGTATCGGTGGTGTATCTCATCGCGTGGGCCTTGATACCGCAGGCACGTACCGCTGAAGACCGTCTGCAAATGCGCGGTACGCCCGTCAACCCCATGACGCTCAACGAAGAGCTGATGCGTACGGCCAACGAGGCCGGCAACTACCTGCGCTCGCCGGGTTTCCGCAACGGCACCCGCAGTGTGGTGCGCACGCTGCTGAACTATCTGGCCATTGCCTTTAAAATATTGCTCCTCTTCATGGCATCGCTGATGATGTTGTGCCTGCTGCTTTTCATCGGCCTCTTCGTGTTCGGACTGGCCGGCGGTGTGGGGGCACTGGTGGGTTACGGTTTGATGACCGAGCAATGGGCGGAAATCCTGAACCACTGCCCGGGCGGCGTTTGGCAGATGGGCGTGGCAGCCTTTTCGGCCTTGGTGTGCCTTTCCATTCTCATCTTTTCCCTGCTGCGGTGGATGTTGCGCCGTCCCGACGAACAGCCCATGCGGACGGGAAGTAAACTTACCTTGCTCATCCTCTTCATTTTCTCCTTAGCCTCGTCCATCACCTTCGGCGTGCTCAGCTGTATGCAGTTAGAGAAGGCGGAGCGCGAAGCCTATTTGGAGCGCAACACGCGCGACGGCTATTTCATGCAGCAGTACGATCGCGACTACCTGAGCGAACGAGGATGGCAGGTGAAGGCGTACCGCAATTGCAACGTGGGGAACTCGCTCTTTCACCGCATGGACAATTTCGTCGACGACGGCCCAATGCTGAGTTATATGCGTTTCAAGCGTACGGACAACGACCGTCCGATGGAGGTGCAGCTGGAACAGACGGCTGAGCTGCCCGCCGGCGTTTACCATTTGGAGGCAGTGGCCTATGCCAAGGGCAGAGGGGTATTCGTCTATGCCCGGTCGGGACAGCCTGCCAATGTGATGGACGTGGCGACCGAGGTACCCATGGACGATCCCGACGGCAACGGCAACCTGAAGTCGTTGCCCTGCGACAGTCTGCTGCAAATGGCGTATTTCAGCGAATTGCTCGATGGTAACCGTTGGGACGATGAGACCGACGAACACAAACGCGGCTGGAGTCGGGTGCGCTCCGCCTCATTTACCCACGCGGGTGGCACGTTGATCTATGGCATCAGCAACCAGGCCGGACTGATTGGTCGGCAGCACAACGAGAGGCCGGTCAACGGCTTCGGACTTTTGGACTTGCGCATGGTGCCCGATAGCTTGGCACGGTAATGTAGTAACCATTTAATCAAACAACATCATAAAGTCAACCTGAAAAAACACTATGCGTCCGCAGCGGCGCACAAAAAACGCGCGGCATGACAACTTCGTTGCAGCCTATTCGGCTTGTGCAACCCTTGTCATGTCGCGCGCTCGTTGTGTGTTCCGGAGTCGGTGCCGTTTGTCGGGCGAAAGATTCCCTCTTATTCCTCCTCAATGCGCACCCCCACCGACTCCACGCCCGGCAGCATTTCGCTGCGCATCAGGTGGTTGATGTGGATGTCGGCCGATTGGCCTTGGTTCAGGTGAATGGTTTTCCAGTGGCGGGTGAACTGGTGGAGCGTAACGCCTCGGCCCGATGTGTCGCCCCGTCGGTCCGCGAGCTGTATTTCTATCGTGTCCGTGCAGATGCTTTCCGGTTGGTGGAAATGCTGGCGCGCCACCAACCACAGCGATTGGTAAGGGTAGGGAAATGACGTGGCCGTCCGTACGCCCAGCTCCAAGCGGAAAAGCCCCGCTTTCCGCAACGTGTCGAGGTGGAAATGCAGCGTGTCGCCCGGTTCCCATCCCTCAACGGGCGTAGAACAATATTCAAACGCCGCCGGTCGCTTCTGGCACGCCGTGAGGCAGAGCAATGCAGCCACCACGAAGCCCGCTGCCGAAAGCATCGGCAAGCGGCGCAGCAAGCTTTGACCTTTCCTGTGCCCAGGCAGCCACCTCACAGCGTGAAGCCGCCTTAACCGTCCACACTGTATGTCAAGCCTCCGCGCCTCCATGACCGTTATCCCTTTTTGAGCCGCGTCCGCCGCCTCGGTTTCCCTTCTGTCCGCCGCGTCCCGAGTTCGATCTTCCCTCGCGACCTGCCGGAGCAGGCTTGGCGCCCCTTTCTTCGCCTTTCGGCTGCCTTTCACGGCGCGGTGCGCCGGCTGCGCCGGAGCGTTTGCCCGAGCGTCCCCCTTTGCGCTTCACCTTGTCAAAGCGCGTGAGGTCCTCCTGTTCCGCCAAGTCGAGCGTTTTGGCCGGCTGCGGTGCATCCTCTCCGGCCAGCTGCAACGGCTTCTCGCCTGCGGCGTTGAGGGCTATCACCTGCTGCGCCCGTTCTGTGCTGATGGTCACCAGGTTGGCGGCCAACCGTCTGTCCGTGCTGTAAGTGACGAGTCCGGCCAGCGTGTCGGCTTTAAAGAAGAAGTATGTGGAATCCGCTGTTTCAAGCTGCACCGTGCGTTCCGGCAAATTGCGCGCCGCCTCCATATACGTGTCCACCTCATAATTCAGGCAACATTTCAGTTTTGCACACTGCCCCGCCAACTTCTGCGGGTTGGGCGTGATATCCTGGAAACGGGCTGCTGCCGTACCCACCGAGTTGAAGTTTTTCATCCACGTGGCACAGCAAAGTTCGCGTCCGCAGGGCCCGATACCCCCGATGCGTCCCGCCTCCTGACGCGCACCGATTTGTTTCATCTCTATGCGCACGTGGAACGTCTCCGCCAGCACCTTGATGAGTTTGCGGAAGTCCACGCGCTGGTCGGCGATGTAGTAAAAAATCGCCTTGTTGCCGTCGCCCTGGTACTCCACGTCGCCGATCTTCATTTGCAGTTCAAGCTCCTTGGCAATCTGTCGCGAGCGAATCATCGTGTCGTGTTCGCGGGCCTTAGCCTGCTCGTACTTTTCCAAATCCGCCTGTCGCGCCTTGCGGTAAATGCGTCGCACCTCCATGCCCTGTTTCAGGTTCGCTTTCTGCATTTGCAGCAGTACCAATCGGCCTGTGAGCGTCACCACGCCGATGTCGTGTCCCGGCACAGCTTCTACCGCTACCACATCGCCCTTGTGTAAGTCCAAGTGGTTGTCGTTGCGGAAAAAGCCCTTGCGCGTATTTTTAAATTGCACCTCCACGAAGTCCGTGTCCTGAAGGTTACCGGGCACATCAGCCAGGTAGTCGTAAGCATTCAGTTGCTTGTCGCTGCGTCCGCATCCGGCTGCCGCGAGACCCCGCAGCGAGGCATCGCCCCAACAGCAGGAGTCGCATCCGCCCCCGGTCGCGGCCTGGCAACCACCCGTTTCGGCCACATCGCCGGCAGAGGGAAGAGGTATGGAAGGATTATTTGTTTCTGTCATGAGTTGTTCTATTTTGTAATTATTGAATCAGCAGCACAATCATCTTCAGTGTGAGGTCGAAGAATACCATGCGCGGGTTCACGTTCGCCTCGATGTCGCGCTGCGCCAGCGAAAGTTCGTCCATAATGCCGATAACGTTTCGCTCGTTCACGAAGCGGGCAAAGCGCACGGCAAACTCCGCCTCGCGGCTATTCATCCCGTTCAGCTCCGGGCGGTGGAAGTTGTACATGAAGTTCTCCCTTATCAGCCGCTGGCAATATTCGAGAAAACTCTTCTGCTTTTCGCGTCCCCACAGCGCAATTTGTTCCGCCCACGTGTGGAGATCCTTGATTTTTCGCAGATAGCAAAGTCGCATGAGCAGAACAAAGAGATCGAAGAACTGCGCCGTGTCGGCATCTGCTGTAATCTGCTGCAAGGCTCGGATGAAATTTCCCTCTGCGCTGTGCGCCACCGATTGCGCGTCGGTCGGTTGCAGTCCGTAGTTGCGTTCCAGCGCCGTGGCGATGTCAGTTTCGGAAAGCGGCTTGAAGTCAATTCGGCGTGTGCGGCTGAGTATAGTGGCCAGGAGTTTCTCCGGGTGGTCGGAGGTCAGGATAAACGCTGTGCCGAGCGGCGGTTCTTCGAGGATTTTCAGTAGTTTGTTCGCCGCCTCCGTGTTCATCTGTTCCGCCAACCAGATAACGATGACGCGATAGCCTCCCTGACTGCTCACCGTGGAGAGTTTCTGCAAAATGTTGTTCGCCTCGCTCACATTGATAAGCGACTGCTGATTCTCCACGCCGATGCGTCTGAGCCACGTTTGTCGGTCGAAATACGGCGTTTCGCGCACTTGCTCGCGCCATTCCGTGAGAAACTGGTCGCTCACGGCCCCTGACGACTGCCCCGCCGGTTTGAACACAGGGAACACGAGGTGCAAATCAGGGTGCGCCATCTTCTCCGCCATGCGGCAGCCCTTACACTGACCGCACGCATCCCCCTCAGGCGTGGGCTCCGTACACAGCAACCGCCCGGCCAAGGCCAATGCCATGGGCAACTTGCCTGTGCCTTCCGGCCCGGCCAACAAAAGGGCGTGAGGCACTCTGCCCTCGGCCACCATGCGGATCAACTGCCGCTTCACCGCTTCTTGCCCTATGACATCATTAAAGCGCATTCGTGTTTGTAAGGTTATCGGTTGTTATAGAGAAATAAAGGTTGTGCCGCGTCCATCGGTTTCCCACAGTCATAAAACCGATGAATGCGAAGCAAAAGTACAGCAAAAATTTCAATGTATAATGTATAATGTATAATGAATAATTGCCTGCGGCCATGAAGTCGGCGGTTCTGCTTCGTCCTGTATGAACGGCGCAGCCTTAATTTTTACCCTCAAAAAAGCATTCACCCTTTCACATAATGGCTCTTTTCTCCTGATTTTCAGACATTTCAGGTGTGAAGGGTTGGATTTTCAAGTGTTCACAGCGTGAGGGGCGTGACTGTTGCTTCCCTCCTGAATTTCAACAGTTTTGCTGTGTGAAGGCTTGCGAAATCAACCCTTCACAGTCATTTTGCGGCCCGTGTGAACACTCGGAAAAGCAAGCCTTCACACCCAAAAACTATGAAAATCAGCAGAAAACACGCGCCGTGTGAAGGGGTGAATACTTTTTTCGGGAAATCAAATGCGTATACACGCGCGCGCAAGAAGGGGCAAATCCATGTCATGTACATGGTTGGGGAGGTTGCCCGGACAAGTCGCCGAGTAGTTTTTCTTAATCGCCGATTTGTATTTCCTACTCGGCGATTAGTTTTTTCTAATCGGCGAGTTGTAAAACCAACTCCTGGATTTGTAAAACCAACTCCAGGACTTGTAACAGCCATCCGACGAGGAAATTTTTGCCCTTTTGGCCATCAATTTGCAGAAACTGTGCAACTCAACGACACTCTATTTGCAAAGAACAATCTGCCGCTGTAATTTTGCAGCGTCATCAGACAAATTCACATTATTCATCACACCGAAGCTTCATCTTGAGG
>JALEYW010000029.1:0-45369 GCA_022773145.1 Bacteroidales bacterium | reverse complement strand
CGGCGGCCACTGAGGTCGTAATAGCCGGTAACGGAGGGAACGGCAGTTTCAACTTCCACTTGGCCAATGGCTGAGGAGTCAAATAACATGACGCGTTCCCCATATTCCCCTCGCAAAGAGTCATAAAGGTTTTGATAACAATAGATGAGATAATCAGCGTCTGAGAAGCAGTCATCTCCCACAGTAGTTACCGAATTGGGTATGGTGATGGAGGTCAAGCCGTCACAACCGTAGAAGCAGTCGTGTCCCAAACTTGTAACAGAGTTGGGTATGGTGATGGAGGTCAATCCGGTGCAACGAGCGAAACACCAGGCAGCCAAGCTCGTTACCGAGTTGGGAATGGTGATGGAGGTCAAACTGTTGCAGCCTTCAAAGCAACCGTACTTTAATGCCGTTATGGAATCTGGAATGATGATCGAGGTCAAGCCTGAGCAATAAGAGAAGCTACAGTCTCCCAAGCTCGTTACGGAATTGGGTATGGTGATGGAGGTCAAGCCGGTACAGCCTTCGAAGCTGTAGTTTCCCAAACTTGTTACGGAGTTGGGGATGTCAATAGAGGTCAAGCCGGTACAGTCTTCGAAGCTGTAGTCTCCCAAACTTGTTATGGAATTGGGGATAATTGTATTCTTACATCCGACAAACATTTGGTTTTCGGACGTAACAATAATTGCATTGCAATTATTTCTGGAATCATATACAGAATTACCTTCTTCCACTGTTATGCTTTCCAAACCACTGCATCCAGAAAAGCATTCTATTCCCAAACTCGTTACGGAACTGGGAATGGTGATGGAGGTCAAGCCGGAACAACCATAGAAGCACCAGGCAGCTAAGCTCGTTACGGAGTTGGGGATGGTGATGGAGGTTAAGCTATCGCACCACGCGAAGCAACTTCTTCCCAAACTCGTTACAAAGTTGGGAATGGTGATGGCGGTCAAGCTGGAGCAACCAGAGAAGCACCAGTCTGCCAAGCTCGTTACGGAGTTGGGTATATTGATGGAGGTCAAGCCGGTGCAACGCTGGAAGCAACTTCTTCCCAAACTCGTTACAGAGTTGGGGATGGAGACGGAGGTCAGGTAGGCACATTCATAGAAGCAAAATTCTCCCAAGTTCGTTACTTGATACAGAGTTCCATTTACGCTGATAGTTTCAGGGATAACTATATTTCCAGTGTATTCGTTATCATATGTATCATTATATTCTCCTTGATAGGTTACACTCGCAGTCTTGTCTTGTTCATTGAGATTATAGTAAATACCATCTACTTCTACATCATGTCCCCACACCGCGCTAAAGCAGAGGCTGAGGATAAATAGTGATAAATTTTTTTTCATGTGAACAGATACAGAAAAAGCGAGCAACCATTCGTTTGCTTGATTATCGGGCTACCGCCAAGTGGCCTCAGTAGTGAAAGCGTGGCCGTAAAAGTAATACAAGCGTGGAAAAACGGTAAGGGAAAGCAGGGCTATTCGTATTCCTTGGCTTCGCGTTCGCCGCGCAACACGGCGAGTGCGTTGAGCGCTAGTGCCTTCATTTCGTCCTCGCCCGGGTAAATGTGGACCGGTGCGATGAACTCTACGCGTTCGCGCAGGCCCTGCGTGATATATTCGGAGTAGGCGATGCCGCCCGTCAGGAGGATGGCGTCCACCTTGCCTTTCAGAACCGCGCCCTCGGCGGCAATGCTGCGCGCCGTGTGGTAAATCATGGCATCGATGAGGAGTTTGGCGTGTTGGTCGCCGTTTTCTATCATCCGCATGATTTCCGGAATGTCCGTAGTGCCGAGGTGCGCCATCAGTCCGGCCTGTCCTGCCACGCGCTTTTTGAGCTGGTCCTCGGTGTAACGTCCGCTGAAACACAGGTGGATGAGGTCGGCGGCGGGCAGCGTGCCGGCCCGTTCGGGCGAGAAGGGTCCTTCGCCGTCGAGCGCGTTGTTGGCATCGATAGCCCGGCCGTGTTCGTGTGCAGCCACCGATATGCCGCCGCCGAGGTGGCAGATGATTAAATTAAGGTCCTCGTAGCGTTTCCCGATACTTTTTGCGTGTCTGCGGGCTATGGCGCGTTGGTTCAGAGCGTGCCAGATGCAGATGCGCGGCATGAGAGGCGACCCGCTGATGCGCGCTTCGGGCACTAGCTCGTCCACTACGCCCGGGTCGGCAATGTACGCTTTGCAGCCCGAGCCGAGTTTGGCAGCCAGTTCGGCTGCTATGATGCAGCCCAGGTTGCAGGCATGTTTTCGCATGGCGGAGTAAGTGTCGTAGCACATCTTGCGGTTCACGCGATAGACACCTCCCGGCACCGGCTTGGCCAGTCCGCCACGCCCGATGATGGCATCGAAACAGAAAGGAATGTTGTTTTCCTTGAGCCAGTCGAGTATGATTTGCCGGCGGAAGTCCTTCTGGTCCACCACCTGCTCAAACAGTTTCAGTTCCTCGGGTTTGTGGCGTATGGTAGATACCTGAAGCGGAGAATCGCCAATGTAGACTGCCACTTTCGTTGAGGTCGAACCGGGATTGATAACCAGGATGCGGAATCCCGGTGTTTCCACCGTCCGGACTTGGTCTTCTGTACATTTCATGGAGTTGTGAGGTAAAGAACAGGTGAGGAATAAAGAGATGTTATAGGTTCATGATGGCGAGAGCCAGACTGTGGTATTTCGATTCGGCATCGTCGCCTCGCGAAGGCAGCACCACGGGTGCGGTAGTGCCTTTCAGCGTGCCAGCCAGTCGGGCTTTGGCAAAGAGGCCGAGGCTTTTGTAGAGCGCGTTGCCCGCTTCGATGTCGGGCACCACCCAGGCGTCCGCCTCTCCGCCGAGTGGCGACTCAATGCCTTTGATGCGCAGTGCTTCGGGGTCGCACGCGGTGCGGAGGTCGAGCGGTCCGTCCACGATGAGGCGGCCCCATTCTCCTGTTGCGGCGCGTTGGCGGATTTCTGCGTAGCCCAGTGTGTGCGGAAACTTGTCACTCACCGTTTCGGCGCAGTGAAGGAGAGCAATCTTCGGTGTTTCAATGCCGAAGGCGTGGAGCGTTTCAGCCAGATAGCCCACCTGTGCCACCCGTTGCTCGTGGGTGGGGTAGGGTATGACGGCAGCGTCGGTGAAGAAGAGGAGTTTGTGGTAAGTAGGCACCTCTGCCATGGTGACATGTGTGAGCACATTTCCCGGTGGCAGGAGTCCCCATTCCTTGTTGAGCACCGCGCGCAGCAGCGTAGCCGTGTGGAGCAATCCTTTCACCAACACGTCGGCCTGTCCCTCCCTGACAAGGCGCACGGCCCGTTCCGCAGCCTCCTCGTGGGACGTTGCTTCTATATATTTGATGTGTAGCGGGTCGGCTCCTGCCACTTGGGGACAAGCCTTCACCTCATCGCAGTCGCCCACGAAGATGGCTTCGGCAAAACCTTCGTTCACGGCGCGCATCACGGCCTCGGCCGTTCCCGCATCCGAGCCGCACACAACGGCCAAACGGATGCGGCGTCCCAGTTGCTGCAAATGGGACGAAAGTTCTTTAAAACTATGTATAGGTTGCATGAGCTGTTTTTTGGGCTGGTATAGTTAACGAGCGCAAATCTACGAATTGTGATTTGAAAATTGCACAAATTCAAAAAAAATATGCAATTTTTACCGCCTTTTGGTATTGTTTTAGGGTAAATCGGTGGAATTGTAGCCCAACGTGTGGCCCAAAGTGCACGTATGCGGCCCAAATACTAAAAAAGTTCGTACTTTTGTGCCGCATTCTCAGGTCTTTTCCGATGGAGAGCGCGAATTTGTCTGCATAACCAAACAGATCAACCCTATATTCAATGAAAAAATTTGTTTACACTACCCTCTTGCTGTTTCTTGTCGCCGTTTCGGCTGTGCAAGCGCAGGTGAGTTTTAACGTGTCGTACAAGCGTGTCAACGCCACGACCGTTGACATCGTATTTACCGGCAAAGCCGATGCCGGGTGGCACATCTATTCCACCCAGATAGGCGAAGGAGGTCCCACACCCGCCTCGTTTGGCATAGACCTCATCAAGGGAGCCAAGCTGAAAGGCAAGCTCAAGGAAGGTCCCGGCGTGAAGACCATGCAGGACCCCATCTTTGAAATGCCCGTTTCCTATTTTGAAAAAACCGCCACCTTTACCCAGCGCGTGGAGCTGACAGAGAAGGACTACGAGTTGAAGGGTTATCTGAAATTCGGAGCCTGCAACGACGAAAACTGCCTGCCGCCCACCAGCATCGACTGTAAGCTCAAAGGCTCTGACGGGCCTGCCGCAGCCGTGAAGGAAAAAGAGGCCGAACCGCAGCAGGAAGCCGCGCCCTCAGTGGCCGCAGCTGACAGCACGGCTACTCCCGCCGACACCCTCCAGGCCGCCGCGCCCGTAGTGGCCGAGGCCGACAGCGCATCCATGCAGCAGTGGTGGAAACCCGTCACCGGCGAGCTCAAGCAGCTGGGTGCCGACGATATGGCAGGCAAGGCTTGGTATTACATCTTCTTCCTCGGTTTCCTGGGTGGACTTGTTGCCCTCTTCACTCCTTGTGTATGGCCCATCATACCCATGACCGTGAGCTTCTTCCTGAAGCGTTCGGGCGACCGCAGCAAAGGCATCCGCGATGCCATCACCTACGGCGTTTCCATCGTGATGATTTATGTCACATTGGGCTTGGCCATCACCTCTATCTTCGGAGCTTCTGCGCTCAACGACCTGTCCACCAACGCCGTGTTCAACATCCTGTTCTTCCTCATGCTCGTTGTCTTTGCCGCCAGCTTCTTCGGTGGCTTTGAAATCACGCTGCCTTCGTCGTGGGGTGCAGCTGTTGACAACAAAGCCGAGAAAACTACGGGCCTCCTGAGCATCTTCCTCATGGCCTTCACCCTCTCGCTGGTCAGCTTCTCCTGCACGGGTCCCATCATCGGTTTCCTGCTCGTTGAGGTGAGCACCACGGGCGGTTCGTCATTGGCTCCCACGGTAGGCATGCTCGGCTTTGCCATCGCCCTGGCCCTGCCCTTCACCCTCTTCGCCCTGTTCCCCACCTTGCTGAAGAGCGCGCCCAAAAGCGGCGGCTGGCTCAACGCCGTGAAGGTAGTGCTGGGCTTCCTGGAGCTGGCCTTCGCCCTCAAGTTCTTCTCCGTGGCCGACCTGGCCTACGGCTGGCGCCTGCTCGACCGCGAAACCTTCCTCGCCCTCTGGATTGTCATCTTCGCCCTGCTGGGCATCTATCTGCTGGGCGGCATCAAGTTCCCGCACGACGACGAGGATGAGCGCCACACCTCCGTGCCGCGTTTCTTCCTGGCACTCTGCTCGTTGAGCTTTGCCGTTTACATGGTGCCCGGTCTGTGGGGCGCTCCCGTCAAGGCCGTCAGCGCGTTTGCACCGCCCATGTCGACGCAGGACTTCAACCTCGACCCCGTGAAGATTGAGGCCAAGTTCCGCGACTACGAGGCCGGCATGGCTTATGCCAAGCAGGTGGGCAAACCGGTTATCGTGGACTTCACCGGCCACGGCTGTGTGAACTGCCGCAAGATGGAGCTCGCCGTATGGCACGACGCCAAGGTGCGCGACCTCATGATGAAGGATTACGTGCTCATCTCTCTCTACGTGGACGAGAAGACTCCGCTGCCCGAAAACATCGAGGTGGAGGAAAACGGGCAGACTGTCACGTTGCGCACCGTAGGCGACAAATGGAGCTACCTGCAACGCTCCAAATTCGGCGCCAACGCGCAGCCGTTCTACGTGCTGATTGACAACGAAGGCAACCCCTTGAACAGTTCCTACTCCTATGACGAGGATGTGGACAAGTTTGTCGATTTCCTGAAGAAGGGTCTCGATAATTATACAAAGTAATCCGTTCGGCCGTTGGCTGAAGCCTTTAAAAAAGTCCAGGACTATTTTTTTCAAGTCGGCGATTAGAAAAAAATAGTCCTGGACTTTTTTTGACGAGTGGCGAACTTTTTGAAACGCCTTCGGCGCAGCCCCGTTTTTCTTGGGGGAACAATCCCTCAAACGGCCTGTTTCGTTCCTGTTGTAGTCGCTTTTTCGCAAAAAAAACATCGAGGCTTTCGTCCACCGAGAGAGGTTGGGCGAAAGCCTCGACGTTTGCAAGCGCGGAAGGCTATTCCTCCATGTTCAAAAGGCGGAACACCAAGGAAGGCTCGAAGCCCCGTCCGATGGCCGTGCGGGCCACTTTCTGCCTGAGGGCAAAGGGGGTGGCGGCTTGGGCCGAGCGCAGCCTGCTGTTGAGAAATTGTTTCAGCGTTTCGGTGTAGGCCGTTTCGTCAATCTGCTCCAACGCCTCCTCCACCAAGTCGTCGGCCACGCCCTTCAGGTGGAGCATGTAGCGAATTTTGATGCGTCCCCAGTGGTCAAAGCGAATTTTGTCGGCCACGAAGGCTGCTGCAAAGCGGGCGTCGTCCACGTAGCGTTCGTCCACCAAGCGTTCGGTCAGGGTGCGGGCCTCTTCGGCCGAAGCCCCCTTACCCATCAGTTTAGAGCAGATGTCGGCGCGGCTGAATTCCTGTTTGGCACAGCGGGCCGTAGCCCAGGCATACAAATCCGTTTTCATGACCTTATTTTTTCGTAAAGCTGCGCAGGGCGAACCATGCGTGGAGTGTCAGAGTGGGCAGCAGACCGTAGTGGTGGCACATGATGCGGAAACGTTCGCGCAGTGAAGCCTTGTGGTTCTTCGTGGTCATACCCTCGTTCAGGTAGTCGGCCGCCACGGCGTGGAGATTGGCCGTCGGGAGCTGCTTGCGTTCAGCCTCGCGCAGTATGCGTACGCACCAATCGAAGTCGGCCGAAAAACGGTAGTGGCAGTTGTACCGGAACTTGCGCGCCAGGTCGGTGCGGGCATAGAAAGCCTGATGGCACACCAGCATGCCCTGTTTGAAGGAGCGCCAGTTGAGGCGTTCGGGGGGAGTCAGACGGCGGCGGCGAACGAAGTTGCCGGCATCGTCCACCAAGTTGGTGTCGCCATAGATTACGGCCGGCCGGCCGCCGGCCGACTGTGCTGCGCGTGCCACACGTTCCAGCGTGTCGGGACCATGGAGGCGGTCGCCGGCATTGAGGAACACGATGTAATGGCCTGTGGCCATGTCGATGGCCTTGTTCATGGCGTCGTAGAGACCGTGGTCCGGCTCACTGAGGCAGGCAATCTCGTGCGGCACACCGGCCACAGAGTTGCGCTCCTGGTAATGATGGATTTGTTCTAAGGTGTCGTCCTGCGAGTTCCCGTCGACAATCACGTGCTCCACGTGAGGATAGGTTTGCTCTTCGACGCTCCGGATGGTACGTCCGATGAGCTTTCCGGCGTGGTAGGTAACGGTGGCGACGGTAATTTTAAGCGGAGGCATGGAAAAGGGGAATGAAGGGTTAAGAGTTAGCGTTTGAGGTGAGGCCGGCGTACACTTGCATGTACTTTTCGGCCACCGTTTTTTCAGCATAGGCTGTTACGGCTTTGGCGCGTGCGTTGCGGCAGAGTGCTGCGTAGCTTTGCGAAGAAAGAATGCGGGCTATGCCCTGTGCAAAGTCGAGGCTGTTGCGGTAGTCGGCGAGGTAGCCGTTCACGCCCGGGTCGACCATCTGCGGTGTGCCGCCCACGCGGAAACTCACGCAGGGTATGCCGCAGGCCATGGCTTCGGCAATCGTGTTGGGCAGGTTGTCCATCAGCGTGGGCATGAGCAGGAGGTCCGAAGCGCGGTAGATGTTGCGCATCTGCTCCTCTTGTGTAATATAGCCTAAGGGGTAAGTGGCCACGGGGAAGGCATTGCGCAGCTCTTCCGCCCCTCGTCCGGCGAGAACAATGCCTATCTGGTCGCGCAGCTCGGGATGTTCGCCGCAGAGCAGGGTCATGCTCTCCATGAGGTAGTCAATGCCTTTCTTCGGGTCGGTCAGTTTGAAGGCTGTGAAGAGCAGTAACCGCTTGTCGGCCGGCAGGGAGAGCGATTGGCGGATTTCAGCCTTGGAAGGGTGGCCTTCGGTGTCGGCAGGCGAGTAGAAGGCGGTGTCGAGCGGATTGGGAATGCTCACCACCTGCTTTCCGCTGAGCAGCGGGGCCTGTGAGGCCAGCCCGGCCAGCCATTGGCTGCACCCTACGGCGGTGAAACGTCCGGCGGCGTAGGCTGTCTGCTTGCGGGCGTAGGTCTGTGCCGAGAGGTCGCGGTGGGCGGGCTTGCGCAGCTGCGGACACTGCCCGCAACCGGTGAGCCAGCGGGTACAGTCGTCGCTGTTGTGACACACGCCCGTGAACGGCCACATATCGTGCATGGTCCATACCACCCGTTTGCCGCTTTGTAAAATCTGTTGCAGGTTGGAGAGCGAGAGCATGGCCTGATTGGTCCAATGAAGGTGTATCACATCGGCTTCCTTGAACTCCGGCAACCGGGTGATGTCGTTGCCCATGCGCGCAGTGTCGACGGCGAACAATCCTTCGCGACTGCAACCGTTGCGAAGGTAGATTTCGAGCCTTTCGAGTGCAAACTTCACCTTGAGCCAGGGCGATGGCTTGAGGCTGACGACGTCTGTGCGCTCCGCTGGCAAGCTGCGGTCGCGACAGAGCAGGGTGGCGTCGACACCCTCCTGCCGCAGGGCTTTGAGCAGGCGCAGGGCGGCTATGGCAGCCCCGCCGGTGTGGTCGGATGTGTTGACAAGAAGTACTTTCAAGGGTAGGGAAGGTTAGTGGGGGAGGGGATAAACGGTCCGGAGGCGGATGGGAAAAGGCTAAACCCGGAGCCGACGCGGTGAAAAGAAGGGTTACGGGATAATCTTTTCGGTTGCGCCGGCATTGTCGCAGATGTAGTGTCCGGCAGCCCGGCCGGCTTTTTGGAGAGCCTCTTTGTCGGTGAGCAGATGGTTCATTTCGCGATGGAAATCGTCGGCCGAGTGAATTTCCAAGCAACCTCCGCATTCGATGAGTGCCTGTGCCTCACGGAACTTGCGGTTGTTGGGCCCGATGATGACGGGTACACCGTAGACGGCGGCTTCGGGCACATTGTGTATGCCCACTCCGAAACCTCCTCCGACGTAGGCTATCGTGGCATACCGATAGATGCTCGACAAGAGGCCGTAGCAGTCTATGATGAGGCAGTCGGCTTCGGCCACGCTCTTGGGTGTGGCGGTGGAATAGCGCACTGCGGGCCGCTTCAGCTTGGCTTCTATCTGCCGAAGGTGTTCTTCCGACACCACGTGGGGGGCCAGTACGAGCCGCACGTTTTCGTGGGTGTTGAAGTAGGGGATGATGATGTCTTCATCGGGCTGCCAGGAACTGCCGGCCACGAGCACTTTCCAACAACCGGCGAACCGCTCCACGAGAGGCAGGGGCTTGGCGGCGTTGCGGATGTCTATGACGCGGTCGAAGCGGGTGTCGCCCACCACGGTCACCTGATTTACGCCGATGCCGGCGAGCAGTTGGCGCGAAGCTTCGTTTTGCACGTAGAGGTGGGTGAGGTGGTGAAGCACTTGCGCGTAGCCACGCCCGTAGGGGCGGAAGAAAATCTGGTCGGGGCGGAAGATGCTCGACACGCTGTAGGCCGGGATGCCGTGACGGTAGAGTGTGTCGAGATAGTTGCGCCAAAACTCATACTTGATGAAGTAGGCGGCTTCGGGCTTCACGAGTTTCACGAAGCGGCGGGCGTTGAGCGGCGTGTCGATGGGGAGGTAGCAAATGAGGTCGGCCCCGGCATAGTCCTTTCTCACCTCATAGCCGGAGGGAGAGAAGAAGGTGAGGAGAATTTTCTTGTCGGGGTGGAGCCGGCGCAGGCGTTCCATGAGCGGACGCCCTTGTTCAAACTCGCCGAGCGAGGCGGCGTGGAACCAAACGTAACGCTCGTTGCCCGGAAGCCGACGCAATTTGAGCCAGGTGTTGGCATGGCCGCGTACCATGGTGCGTACTTTCGGACTGAACAGGGCGGCTATGCGGCAACCTAACCACATGAGGCAGATGATGAAAGAATACACGGGAAAGAAGGGGGATAGTGAATGGATAGAGGTGGTCCGGAGAAACCTACCGGATGATAGGGTGACGCCCGTCCGCAAGCTGACGCTCAGGGACGGGCGGTAAATTTCCTGATTAAAGGGTGGCCAACGCCTCAATGGCGGCGTTCATGCGGAAAAGCGTTTCTTCTTTGCCCAAAAAGGCAGCCAGCTCGTACATGTCGGGACCTTTGCCCGTTCCGACCAGACATACGCGCCAGGGGTTCCAGGGTTTTTTGTTGCCTTCGGCAGCCCAAGCGTCGACAGCGGCTTTCTGACTTTCCACAGAGAAGTCGTCGAGCCCGGCGAGCAGGTCGGCCAGTTCGCGCATCTCGGCTGCTGCGCCTTCTTTCCAGTTCTTGCGCGTGAACTTGTCGTCTGCTTGGTAGGTGGGGCGGATAAAGAAGAAATCACACAGGGGCCAAAGCTCATGGATGAAGTTTATCTTTTTCATCTTCATCATGCCGACCACGGCCTCCACCCGTTCGATGGGCTGCTCAATACCATTTTCGCGCAAAATGCGGTCGAGTGTGGGGGCAAGCAGGGCGTTGTCGGTGCGTTGGATGTATTCGCGGTTGAACCACTGGCCTTTGATGTAGTCAAACTTGGCTCCGCTCTTGGAGCACTTCGAGAGGTCGAACTGCTCGATGAGTTCCTCCATGGAGAGCAGTTCCTGGTCTGTGCCGGGGTTCCATCCGAGCAGGGCAAGGAAGTTGATGACGGCGTGGGGCAGGTATCCTTTTTCGCGGTAGCCCGACGAGATGTTGCCGCTCTTCGGGTCGTGCCACTCCAAGGGGAATACGGGGAAGCCGAGGCGGTCGCCGTCGCGCTTGGAGAGCTTTCCTTTGCCATCGGGCTTGAGCAGCAGGGGCAGGTGGGCAAAGGCGGGCATGGTGTCGGCCCAGCCGAATGCGCGATAGAGGAGTACGTGGAGCGGGGCGGAGGGTAGCCACTCCTCACCGCGAATGACGTGGGTTATCTCCATGAGGTGGTCGTCCACAATGTTCGCTAAGTGATAGGTGGGCAGGTCGTCGGCCTTTTTATAGAGCACTTTGTCGTCGAGAATGTCCGACATGATGCGCACATCGCCGCGTATGATGTCCTTTACGTGGATTTCTTCGCCGGGCTCGACCTTGAAACGTACCACATACTTCTCTCCGGCGTCGATGAGGCGTTGTGTTTCTTCCTCTCCGAGCACCAGGGAGTTTCTCATCTGCATTCGGGTCCGGGCATCGTACTGGAAGTTGGCCACTTCCTGGCGCTTGGCATCCAGCTCTTCGGGTGTGTCGAACGCCACGTAGGCTTTTCCGTCGTCGAGCAGCTGTCTGACGTACCGGCGGTAGATGTCGCGCCGCTCGCTCTGGCGGTAGGGGCCGTGGTCGCCGCCGAAGCTTACGCCTTCGTCGAACTCAATGCCCAACCACTGGAAGGCTTCGATGATATATTGCTCTGCGCCCGGCACAAGGCGGGTGGAGTCGGTGTCTTCGATGCGGAAAACGAAGTCGCCGCCGTGTTGGCGGGCGAAAAGATAGTTGTAGAGGGCGGTACGCACGCCGCCGATATGCAGAGGCCCCGTGGGGCTGGGTGCGAAGCGCACACGGACTTTTCTTTCGGTCATATATTTATTTTAGGTAGGGGTGTTGGTTCTATTACCCATGAAATTCAACGTTCCGGGCCATTTTATGGCTTCGCAAAGGTAAGGCTTTTCTATAAAAAACAAGAAGTAGTGCTATTTTTTCTTACTTCACGAGCCGGGGCCGGCACGAACGTTGAGCGGGAACGCGGACTGTTGGCAGCCTGCGCCCCCGCTCGGGAAAAGAATGGAGCGTCTGTCTGAACGGACTTTAGGAAAGCAGTTGCTTCACCAAGGCGGAGATGGCCTTGCCGTCGGCACGACCGGCCAACTTCTTGGTGGCTGCGCCCATCACCTTGCCCATGTCTTTGGGAGAGGTGGCTCCTTGTTCCGCAATGACGGCTTTCACTTCGGCCTCCAGCTCTTCGGGCGTGAGGGGTTGGGGAAGAAATTCCTCGATGACTTTTACCTGAGCCATTTCGGCCTCTGCCAGGTCGGGGCGTTGCTGCTGTTCGAATAGGGTGGCGGCATCGCGTCCCTGTTTGGCCAACTTGGCCAGGATTTTCAGGGCTGCATCGTCTTCGAGCGTATCGTTGGCGCCGGGAGCGGTCTTTGCTTCAATAAAGTACTTCTTGATGTTACGCAGTGCTTCCAGGCGCACTTTGTCTTTGGCCTTCATGGCCGCAGTGATGTTTAAGTTGATGGTTTCAAAAAGCATCTTTCTATAGTTTGTTTAGGAATTGGTGAAAATGGTTCTGCTTTCAACGGAAGGAGATGGTATCTCCCGTTTCCGGTACCGGCTCCGGGTGATTGAAGTTCTCCGCTGAACAGGTCCGGATGGCTTGCAGTTGTTCGTTGGTCCGCCGCCACGTAGGTATTTGCTCCACCTTTTCCAGCAAGTCGGCGTTTTCGAGGTCCGCTTCGGAGAAAAGGTAGCAGCGGGGTATTTTCCGGAATTTCTGAGGCCGGTCTGTGTAGAAGCGGTTGCGGCGTGCCTGCTGTTCGGGCGTTTCTTCAAATTTGGGTATGTCTTTGTCTTCCCTTTTGGTGGCGTAGAGCCCGAACCCTGCGGCGAGTATGGTGATTTTTATCTTGGCTCCCAACGTTTCGTCCTGCTTCAGACCCCATTTGGTGTGGATGTCTGTGGGGAAACGCTCCATGAACTCCGTGATTTCGTTCATTTCGTTCATCGTCAGCTCATATTGCGGATCTGTGCCCATGGTTACCGCCAACAGAATACGGTCTGCACCGTATACGTCGTTGTTGTTGAGCAGGGGAGAGTTGAGTGCTTCGGCGATGGCGCGGGTCACTCGTTGCTCTCCTTCTGCATATCCGGTCGACATCACCGCTACGCCGCCCTTGGTCAGCACTGTTTTCGCATCTTCAAAGTCGAGATTGACGCGACCGTGCATGGAGATGATTTCTGTGATGGACCGTACAGCGGTTGACAGCGTTTTGTCCGCCTGTTTGAAGGCTTGGATGATGGACATGTTGCCATAAATGTCGATAAGGCGCTGGTTGTTGATGACAAGCAGGGCGTCCACCTCCTGAGCCAGCATGTCGAGTCCGTCGAGTGCTTTGTTAATTTGCCTTTCCCTTTCAAAGAGGAAGGGAATGGTAACAATGCCGACGGTGAGTATGCCTTTTTTCTGCGCTTCGCGGGCAATGATGGGCGAGGCCCCCGTTCCGGTTCCGCCACCCATGCCTGCCGTGATGAACACCATGTGTGTGTCCTTGTCGAGCACTTCTCTGATTTTCTCCACGCTTTCTTCGGCATAGGCTTTTCCCTTCTTGGGGTCGCCGCCCGCTCCGAGTCCCGGCCCCAGCTGGAGTTGGTCGGGCACGACATTGGTCTCAAGTGCCTTCCTGTCGGTGTTGGTTACTAAGTAGCGCACTTCGGGAATATTGTCGCGGTACATCTGTGCCACGGCATTACCTCCTCCACCTCCCACACCTATGACTTTGATGATGTGTGGCGTAGAGGGAATGGCAAGGTCTATTAAATCATTACTCATTGGGGAAGGGGTTGTGAAGTGGGGGGGAATGGTGCAACAAGTAGGGTGAGGAGGAAAGAAAGGGAGGGCTGGTGTGGAAATAACACCTTACCCTCCGTTGTCTAAAGCCTGAGTAAATAAAGAAGCTGTTCAGAACGAGATGACAGAACCGGGAGTTGCTGCGGGACTTTGCGCACTTTCCGGCTCGATGGCCACATTGCCGTAGGCTTTGGCCTTGATGTCTGAGAGCACTTCCTTGGAGCGTTTGTAGGTAGGTGTGAGTTCTACCATGGATATGATTTCTTCGTTGTCGAGGTCGTCGAGTCCGAAGAGGAAGAACTTGGGCCGTTTGCGGAGCGTGCCTTTCTTGTCGCCGCCGTAGAAGCCTTCGCGTCGTTCTTCGTATTCTTCCTGGCGCTCCACGTCGCGTTGTCTGCGCTGTTCCTCCTCTGCGTCAATCTTGTTCTTGATGCCGGGCACATTGCTGATGCCAAATCCGGTGGCAAGGATGGTAATTTTTACCTGCTTGCCGAGTGAAGGATCGGTGGAGAGCCCCCATTTCGTTTCCACGTCGTCGTGGAATTTCGACATGAAGTCGTGCACTTCGTTCATCTCCTCCATCATCAGCGTGTCGCCTTCCTTTTCGGCGCAGAAGGAGATGGAGAGGAGCACCTTCTTCGAGTTGAAGATATCATTGTTGTTCAGGAGCGGCGAGTGGAGGGCTGCTTCGATGGCTTTGCTTACGCGGCTGTCGCCCTCGCCGAATCCGGTCGACATGATGGCCACGCCGCCGTCCTTGAGCACGGTGCATACATCGCGGAAGTCGAGGTTGATGATGCCGTGCATGGTAATGATTTCCGCTATGGAGCGTGCTGCTACGCTGAGCGTATTGTCTGCCATTTCAAAGGCCGAGAGCACGTTCAGTTCGGGATATATTTCGCGCAACCGTTCGTTGTTGATGACCAAGAGCGCATCTACGTGTTTGGAAATCTCCTCCACGCCGTCGAGAGCCTGGTCAATTTTCTTGTTACCCTCGAAGCGGAACGGAATAGTTACGATGCCCACGGTCAGGATGCCCATAGCCTTGGCCTCACGGGCGATGACGGGTGCAGCCCCCGTACCGGTACCGCCACCCATACCTGCGGTGATGAACACCATCTTGGTGCCGTCGTTGAGCATTTGCTTAATCTGTTCCACGCTTTCTTCGGCTGCCTGGCGGGCTCGTTCGGGTCGGTTGCCGGCTCCGAGACCTTCGTGTCCAAGTTGCAGTCTGGCGGGCACGGGTGAGTCGGTCAGCGCTTTGCTGTCCGTGTTGCACACCACGAAGTTTACATCGTGAATGCCTTCCCGGTACATGTGGTTCACCGCATTACCGCCTCCGCCGCCAACACCTATTACCTTGATGATGGAAGGTGTAGTGGTGGGAATGCCCATATCTATAAGGAGTTCGTTATTATCTTCTGCCATTGGAATATGCTTTGTTGGTTCAGTTTGAGTAATCCTGCAAGGGATAGGTCGTCGTCAGCTGATGTTTTCTTGTCCGGTTTCGGCTCAAGCTCCTTTAGTCTTGACGTTGTTTCCCGAACTTGGTGAAAACGTCCGGCGAGTGTTAGTCATCTTTTTCGTTTACCAATCCGGAGAAGAAGGAGCTGATGCGCTTCATGCCGTTTTTGAGAATAGCATTGCGTTCTTTGCGTTTTCTTTCTGCTTCTTCTTTTCTTCTTTGTGCTTCAGCTGCTTCGGCCGCTGCTCTTTCTTCTGCTTCTCTTTGCAGTCTTTCCTCCTCCTCTTGTGCCTTTCTTCTTTCTTCTTCGGCAGTTTCTTCGGGAGTGGGTACGTGTTCTTCCTCCTCGTCCGGTTCATCGAACAGTCCGGGCTGGCCCAGCGGTCCGCCGCAGCAGTTCATTTCTCCCTTGTCGATGAGTGCGATGGCCGCATTGCAGTCGCCGTCGGCGTTGAAGTCGCTGTATTCGCCCGAGCGGAGCGGAATGCGGATGTTTCGTACGAAGCGGATTTTCTCAAATTGCGTGTTGCGCACGAAGGCCTTGTCTATGTCCTTCATGTGCGAAGCTCCTCCGGTGATGATAAGACCTCCGATGAGCTGTCCCTTGTCGTATTTCGACAGGGCTATTTGGTTTTTCACGTTCAGGATGATTTCCTCCACGCGCGCTTCCACCAGTCCGCTGAACTCGTCGTAGTCAACGTGTCGTCCGTCGCGTAACGTGATGGGTGTATGCTTTTCGCCCGAGTTGTCGGCGATGGCAGAGCCGTATTTCAGTTTGAGTTCTTCCGCCTCGTCGTCTTCAATTTGCAGCGACATGATGTCGCGGTTCACGTTGGCTCCTCCGAGGGGAATGACGGCGAGATGGCGCAAGCGGTTGTTTTTGTACACAGCCACCGAGGTAGTTTCCGAGCCCATGTCGACGAATACGCATCCCGAACGCTTTTCCGGTTCCGTCAGCATGGCGTCGGCCAGTGCCTGCACGGTGATGGGCAGGTCAGCAATGGCCACTCCTGCCGTGCGGAAGCAGCTCCTGATTTCTTCCCGTACCGATGAGCTTGCCACGATGTTGAGAAAGTGGCCTTCTATCCCGTCGGCGAGGATACCCACCGGTTCTGTTTGGATTTGTGTGCCCAGTCGGTATTCCTGGGGCACCGATTCCAGGATGTCTCGGTCGGGGCTGGCGGAATTGCGGTTCTCGTCGCACATGGCATCCACCATGTCCTGTGTGATTTCCACCTTTGCGTCGAAATGTCTTATTACGCTGTTTGCCACGGTGTGCATCCCCATGCCTCCGATGCCCACATAGACGCGGCTAATGCTTTTTTGCGTTTTTTGCTCCAGCTTTTCCTTCATGTTCAGGATGCACTGCGTCATTTTGTTTACGTTGTTGATGCGTCCTTTGCGTATGAAGGTGGTAGAGGGCTCTTGAGCGAAGGCAAGGATTTGGGTGGCGCCGTCGGGCTGTTTGCGTCCTGCAATGCCGGTTACCTTAGAGGACCCCAGCTCGATAGCTACGATAAATTTGTCTTCTGTTGCCATTATTTTTCTGTTTGATAATTCTTTGGGAAAGTAAAATTCGGTGTGCCGGTGCGGCCATCTTTTTGTTCCGCGCCGGGAGTGGTCATCCCTTTCGGCCCACAATTTGAGTAACGTGTTCCACAGAGATTTCCTTATACTTGTTCCATCCCACCTGGGGCAGCACTTTTTCGTAGAAAGTGTACAGGTTGCGGAATTTCTGGGAGATGCTGTCTGTCGACCCGAAGGCTATGGTGTGCCCTCCGACACGTGGCACCAACTCAAGGTGATGGTTGGGCAACACATGTATCTGTACGATTTGCGCGTCCCAGAATGGGTCGTCGTGGAGGAAGCATCCGAGTTTCACCAGCTCCTTTCGGGCAAATTTCCGGTCAATGTTTCCGGTGGCAACGATGAGATCGGCTGCATAGTTTTGCGGGTTCATCAGGTTGCCCCGGCTGTCGATGTAATAGTCGTCGCCGTTGTTCGCTTTGATGCGCATGAGCGGCAGCCGTTGTCCGATGAGCACGTTCACCGTGCCGTTTGGTGATTTGTAGCACGACACCGAATCGATAAAGCTGTTCTTTCGCAGCGTCCGTTCGATGGCTGTAACATCCACATCCTTCACCTGTCGTCCCACGGGGTAGCATCCGGAAGCTTGGAGCAACCGGTCTGCCTCGTCGGCCGTGATAAATCCGGCGTGTGAGCTGTCCGCAATGGTATAGTTCACCTGTTGGCAAATGGTGTTGTCGGTATGTTGGGTGAAACTGCCGAAAGCAAACACCAAGTAAACGATGAGGCCGACCAGTAGCAGGAGTTTGAAAACCGTCTTCATGGGTAAGAGGCTTTGTGAGGTGAAAGTGCGATGTTATTTGCTTTCCAGGATAGCCTTCAGCTGCGGCATATAGTCCACCACGTCGCCTGCGCCGAGCACCATGAGCACGTCGAAGTCCTCTTGTTGTGCCAGTTCGGGCAAGTCCTGCTTTCGGATGAGTTTTTTCTGCATGTCCGCTCTCAGGTGGTCGAAGATGAGTTGGCTGCTCACCCCTTCGATGGGCTTTTCGCGGGCCGGGTAGATTTCCGTCAGGATAACCTCATCGAGCAGCGAAAGGCTGTCGGCGAACTCCTTATAAAAATCGCGCGTGCGCGTGAAGAGATGTGGCTGGAACACGCCGGAGATTTTTCGTCCCGTGAACACCTCGCGCACAGAGAGGATGCTCTGTCGTATCTCTTCGGGATGGTGTGCATAGTCGGAGAGCAGCACGTGGCGTTCCGTTTTCAGTGAGAAATCAAAGCGGCGGTCCACTCCCGCAAAGGAGGCCATGGCCTGCCGTATTTCCGTTTCCGTAGCTCCGGCCACTTGTGCCAGTGCCATGGCGGCGATGCCGTTGTCAATGTTGATGCTTACCGGTACGCCCAGCTCCACATCGGCAATGTTTCCTAAGGGTGAAACAAAATCGAACACGATGCGTCCGCCGCCAATGCGGATGTTCTCTGCATGAAAGTCGCCTTCCGTGCGGCTGTAGTCGTAGCGTCTGACGCCCGGTTGCAAGTTTTCCTGCATCTTCAGCCCCCGATGCACGATGAGTGCCCCTCCGGGCTGCACCAGGGAAGTGTAGTGGCGGAAGCTCTCCAAATAAGCCTCCTCCGTGCCGTAGATGTCCAGGTGGTCGGCATCTGTGGCCGTAATCACCGTGGCAAAAGGCCGCAGGTGGTGGAAAGAGCGGTCAAACTCGTCCGCTTCGATGACCACATACGGGCTGTCCTTGCTGAGCAGGTAGTTTGTGCCGTAATTCTTCGTGATGCCGCCGAGGAAAGCGTTGCATCCCACGTGGCTTTCGTGGAGCAGGTGGGCGCACATCGAGGTGGTGGTGGTTTTGCCGTGCGTGCCTGCCACGCAGAGCCCCTTCATGGAACGAGTGAGCGTGCCCAACACCTGTGCACGTTTCTGAATGTCGAATCCCCCTTCGCGGAAGAAGTTCAGTTCGCGGTGGTCGGCGGGAATGGCCGGTGTGTAGACCACCAATGTGTGCGTCTTGTCGCGGCAGATGTCGGGGATGAGTTCCGGGTTGTCCTCATAGTGGATATCAGCCCCCTCGGCGCGCAGTTCTTCGGTCAAGGCGCAAGGCGTGCGGTCATATCCCGCCACTGTGAGTCCTTGGGAAAGAAAATAGCGTTCCAGTGCACTCATGCCGATGCCGCCGGCACCGATGAAATATACAGCTTTCATGTAAAATATCGTTTAAGTGGAACAGGCAGTTCGTTGCATGTATCGCCACGCGGTGGCAAGCGTAGGCCGTTTGTTGCCGGTGTAGCAAAGCGTTGTCCGGTTATGACGTTGGCTTTAAGCACTTGATGGTGGTGTGTAAGTTCCCCTTCGGCCTGTTCTTGGATTTTCTATGGGTGGATGCAGCGGTTCATGTCCCCGTTGTTCCACTATATTTCGGAGTTGGTCAGTTGCGGTTTCCTTCTGCCAGCCGAATGACCTCGTCTGCTATGTCCGAAGCCGCGTTGGGCTTGGCCAGTTGCAGGATGTTGCGGCTCAGCGAGTCGAGTTTGTCGTGGTTCATCACCGTGTTGATGGCCAGCGGCAACAGCGTGCGCCTTGCGTCGGCGTCGGGCACGTAGAGAGCGGCCTCCTTCTGCACCAGTGCCAAGGCATTCTTCGTTTGGTGATCTTCGGCCACGTTGGGCGACGGCACCAGGATGGCCGGTTTGCCCAACAGGGAGAATTCTGAAATACTTCCGGCTCCTGCTCGCGAAATGACCAGGTCCGCTGCGGCGTAAGCCAGCCTCATGTCCGCGATGAAGTCGGTTACCACGAGGTGGGCCGGCTTTCCTCTCCGTTCCAGTTCCGCTTGGATTTCGGCGTGGTAGTACTTACCCGTTTGCCATACGAACTGCACCTGTTGTTGCTGTTTGATGAGTGGCAGGTTGCCCAGTATGCTGTCGTTGATGGTGCGTGCGCCGAGCGAGCCCCCGACAATCAGGATAGTCCGTTTGCCCGGCACGAGCCCCAAAGCCTTCACGGCATCCTCTTTGGTAAGTGTGTTGTCGAGTAAGTTTTGTCTGACAGGATTTCCCGTGAGCAGGATTTTGTCTGCCGGGAAGAAACGTTCCATGCCGTCGTAGGCCACGCAGATGCGTCGTGCTTTTTTCGCCAGCAGCTTGTTCGTAACGCCGGCGTAGGAGTTCTGTTCTTGCAGCAAGGTAGGAATGCCCATGGCCTCGCACACATTGAGCGTCGGTCCGCTGGCATAGCCTCCCACGCCCACCGCCACTTGCGGCGCGAACTCCTTCACGATTTGTCGGGCCAGTGTTCGGCTTTTCAGTATTTTGAACAGTACGGGAATGTTTTTCAGTAAGTTTTTGCGGTCGAAGCCCGCGATGGGCAACCCCTTGATGTTGTAGCCCGCAGCGGGCACACGTTGCATCTCCATACGTCCTTCGGCTCCCACAAAAAGAATTTCGGCGTTAGGACGTTTGGCGCGGATTTCGTTGGCGATGGATACGGCCGGAAAGATGTGCCCGCCGGTGCCGCCACCGCTGATGATTACTCTCAAAACGTCGTTCATATTACTCCTCTGTTTTGTACACGCGCAAAAGTACGCATAATTGTTGGGAGAAAGTATGGATTTTTCGGGCTTTTTGATAAAATTTTGTGCAAGGAACCTTTGAGTTCTTGACGGAAAATGACCTCCTCTTGTGTCGCCTCGTGGCTTTGGTTCAAAAAGTTCGCCATTTGTGTAAAAAAAGTCCTGGACTATTTTTTTCTACTCGCCGAGTTGTGAAAAATAGTCCTGGACTTTTTTCAGCGATGGCGCCGACATATGGTCCGGGGCGTTGTTTGGACATGCCAAAAAGCACCGGAACATGGGAAAGTAGGGCGTTTGTCCCGTCCTTCCGATGTTTCGGTGCGTGATGTGCGGCCTCGGGCCGTGAGAGCCGATGAACGGCCGTGTGCAGCGGTGGGTTCAGAGCAGTTGTTCCAGCTCGTCGATGTTGGATGCCACTTGGTAAAAATCTTCCGGCCGGCCGCTGATCAGTCCTTGGCGGAACAGATCGTCGAGCGCCGCCAGCAGGGCGTTCCAGCAGCCGTCCACGTTGAAGAACACGAGCGGCTGGCGGCGAATGCCGATACACGTGTTGGCCAGAACGGTGAACACCTCGTCGAGTGTGCCGATGCCGCCGGGCAGGGCCAGCAGCACGTCGCTCTCGCGGTTCATCATGTCCTTGCGGTCGCTCAGGTCGGCACAGCGAAAGGTAACGTCGATGGCCTCGCTCTCCAGGCCGCGTTCCACAATGACGTCCGGCACCATGCCGAAGACCCTTCCGCCGTGTTGCTTCACGCTTTGCGCCAGCACCTCCATGAGTCCCTTGCGTGCTCCGCCGTAGACCAGGGTGCGCCCCGTGCGTCCGATGAGCTCACCCACTTCGCGGGCCGCCCTGACGTAGCTTTCGGGCAGGTTGTCCTTGGAGGAGAGATAAACTCCTACCTTCTGATAGTTCATGAGGCACAACGCTTTAGCGCACGGCAATACACTCGATTTCCACGCGGGCACCCTTGGGCAGCGTCTTCACCGCCACGGCCGAGCGGGCCGGGAAGGGAGCTTGGAAAAACTGGGCGTACACTTCGTTCATCTCGGCAAAATCGGCCATGTCGGCCAGGAAAACGCTCGTCTTCACCACGTTGTCAAGGCTCAGGCCGGCCACTTCCAGGATGTGCTTCATGTTGGTGAGCGACTGGGCGGTGAGTTCTTTGATGCCGCCCTCGGCAAATGCGCCCGTGGCGGGGTCGATGGGCAGCTGGCCCGACACGTACACCGTGCCGCCGGCTTCGATGGCCTGGCTATAGGGGCCGATGGCGGCCGGAGCCAGAGGAGTTGCAATAGCTTGTTTCATGATGAGAAAAAGGGAAATATAAATTAAAAAAATCGGTGAATAGAATGATTGGGTTTCGGAGGTTATGAGGGATTAGGTGATGAGGTTATAAAGTTACTTGGGCGGCTACCGTGACTATCTCCAACAGTATTCTTATAACCTTATAACCAGGGAGCGAAGCGACCATAAACTTTTAACTTTCTACTTTCGGAAGCACCGAAAGTAGAACAGAATAATCTCATTCGCTCAGGATGAAGAGGATGGCCAGCCAGTGGGCCACGGAGCCGAGGAGTACGAAAATGTGCCACACACCGTGGAAATAAGGCTTGCTGTCGTGGGCAAAGAACCACGTGCCCGAGGTGTAGAACAGCCCCTCTGCCAGAATGGCGCAAAGCGCGCGTGACGGCAAACGGCTGCACACCGGTTCGGCCATGAAGATAAAGCTCCAGCCCATGAGCAGATAGAGAAAGAGCGACAGGCGCGGGTAGCGGTCCATGGCCGTCAGTTTGTACACCGCGCCGCCCAGTGCCACGCCCCACAGGATGCCGAACACCGTCCAGCCCAATGCACCGCCCACCACGCCGATGCAGATGGGCGTGTAGGAGGCCGCTATCATCACATAGATGCTGATGTGGTCGAAAATGCGCAGCCGGCGTTTCGCCTTGCCCGGCATGGCCCAGTGGTAGAGCGTGGAGGCGGCATACATCAGCAGCATGCCGCAGGTGAAGAAGGTGGTGCCGAAGGCATTCTTCCAGTTGCTCCCGTAGCCCAACTTCAGGATAAACCAAGCGGCTGCCAGCGTGAAGACCACGCCCGCCAGGTGTGTCAGGGTGTTAAACCGTTCCTCGCCGGAGCGGCGTTTCATTGCATTCATGCCGCGAAGGTAGTGCAACGTGAGGAATGCAGGAAGAAATGCTTTCCGTTTTTTCCGTCGGCTCCGCCTTCCCTTTGGCTGCAAAGTTGAAAAACACCGTTATCGGCCTAAGCTACCAAAAGTTTTCTATAATTTTGCCAGCCTAAGCGGACATCCGTTCCGCGCTCCGGGTCTGCCATGCGGCAGGCGCGGCGTTTAACCCTACCAGAATCAGACTGTCATCATGCTGGAAATAAAGAACTTACATGCCTCCGTCGAAGGCAAGGAAATATTGCGCGGAGTGAACCTTACCATCCGCGATGGCGAGGTACATGTGCTCATGGGTCCCAACGGGTCGGGCAAGAGTACCCTCAGCAATGTGCTCGTGGGAAATCCCAAGTACGAAGTAACCGAAGGTTCCATCACCTTTAACGGAAAAGACCTGCTGTCCCTGTCGCCGGAGGACCGTGCGCACGAGGGCATCTTCATGTCGTTTCAAGCACCCACCGAGATACCCGGTGTGTCCATGACCAATTTCATGCGCGCCGCCCTCAACGCCAAACGGAAGTACTTTGGGCAGGAACCGATGCCCGCCGGGGAGTTTCTCAAGCTGCTCAAGGAAAAGCGCAAGCTCGTGGGGCTCGACGCCCACTTCATGAGCCGAGGCGTAAACGAGGGCTTTTCGGGTGGCGAGCGCAAACGCAACGAAATCTTCCAGATGGCGGTGCTCGAACCCTCTTTCTCCATTCTCGACGAAACAGATTCCGGACTCGACGTCGACGCCCTGCGCACCGTGGCCGAAGGTTTCAATATGTTGCGCGGCGAGCACACTTCTGCCATGGTCATCACCCATTACCAACGTATGCTCGACTATTTGAAACCCGACTTTGTGCATGTGCTGGTCAAGGGCTGCATTGTGCGCGAAGGCGATGCCTCGTTGGGATATGAAATAGAGGAAAAAGGCTTCGACTGGATTAAGGAACAGCTGGCGGACTAAATCGCACCGCACAGCCAGTGAAGTCACCAAACCAAGATGGAAGGAATGAATAGTCATCAGCAATACATAGACCTTTACCGGGCGCATCGCAACTTGCTCGACGGCGGCAGCTGCTCCGTGCTCAACGCTTGCCGGGAGGAGGCTGCGCGTCTGCTTTCCGCGCAGGGACTGCCCAACACCCGGGAGGAACGTTACAAATATACCGATGTGCAGGCCGCCTTCGCCCCCGACCTGGGGCTCAACCTGCGCCGCACGCTGCCCACCCCCGACCCGTATGCCGCCTTCAAGTGCAACGTGCCCAATCTCAGCACCTCGCTCTTTTTTGTGGTGAACGATGTGCCTTATCCCGCCCCCGACAGCTCGCGAGCCCTGCTCCCCGAGGGCGTCATCGTGGAGTCGTTTGCACAGGCCGCCGTCCACCATGCCCCCCTGCTCGAACGCTACTACAACCGCGCCGCCCGGGCCGACCGCGACTTCCGCCACGGCCACGACGGCGTGACCCTGCTCAACACACTCCTGGCCCAGGACGGCCTGTTCGTTTACCTGCCTGCCGGCGTCCGCCTCAAAGCCCCGTTGCAGGTGGTCAACGTGTCGTCGGCCCGTACGGCCTGCCTCAGCGTGCGCCGCGTGATTGTGGTGGCCGAGGAGGAAGCTTGCGGAGCCGTGCTCTTCTGCGACCACGCCGAGGGCGACCAAGCCTATCTCACCACCCAGGTGGCAGAGGTGTATGCCGCGGCCGGGGCACACGTCGATGTGTACAGCATAGAGGAGACCAACCGGCAAAACACCCGCTTCTCTACACTCTATGCCGACCTCCAGGCCGGCAGCCGCCTGAGCTACGACGGCATCACCCTGACCGGCGGACACACACGCAACCGTCTCGATGTGCGCCTCCTCGGACCGGGAGCACAGACCGAGCTCTACGGAGCGGTGGTGGCCGATGCTACGCAACGGGTGGACAACAATATCCTCGTGGAACACCTCTCGCCGCAATGCACCAGCGACATGCTCTATAAATACGTGCTCGACGGCCAAAGCCTCGCCGCTTTCGCCGGCAAGGTCTATGTGGCGCCGGGCGCAGACCGCACTGCCTCGCAGCAAACCAATGCCAATTTGTGCGCCGGGCCTGAGGCGCGAGCCTTCTCGCAGCCCATGCTCGAAATCTATGCCGACGACGTGAAGTGTAACCACGGTTCCACCATCGGAAAGTTGGATGAGGGTGCCCTCTTCTATATGCGTCAGCGCGGCATCCCCGAGGCCGAGGCTCGCCTGCTGCTCCAGCACGCCTTTATCAACGAGGTGTTGCGCCATGTGCAGATAGACCATCTCTACGACCGCCTGGCCCACCTCGTAGACCTCCGTTTCAGGGGCGAGCTGGGCAAGTGCCGGGGCTGCAACCTGTGTAAGTAGGGACTTGTCCCATGAACGGCCCGCCGGCCTTTACCCTCTGTTTCCTACCATCCTTCCATATCCCTTCATCATGTACAATCTTTCCACCGTCCGCAACGACTTCCCCATACTGAGCCGCGAGGTTTACAACCGGCCGCTGGTCTATCTCGATAATGCTGCGACAACGCAAAAACCGAGGTGCGTGGTCGAGGCCATAGCCAACCAGTACTATGCCGTCAACGCCAATGTGCACCGCGGCGTTCACTTCCTCTCGCAGCAGGCCACCGACCTCCACGAGGCAGCCCGCGAGCGCGTGCGGAGCTTCATCCATGCGCGCAGCACAGCCGAGGTGGTGTTCACCCGGGGCACCACTGAGAGCCTCAACCTTGTGGCTGCGTCCTACGGCGAGGCGTTTCTCCACGAAGGCGACGAGGTGATACTCACCGTGATGGAGCACCACAGCGACATTGTGCCCTGGCAGCTGCTGCGCGACCGCAAGGGCATCGTGCTCAAAGTGGTGCCCATGACCGATTGCGGCGAGCTGGACCAAGAGGCTTACCGGCAGCTCTTCACACCCCGCACCCGGCTGGTGTGCTGTGCCCATGTGAGCAATGTGTTGGGCACGGTGAATCCCGTGAAGCAGATGGCCGCCACGGCACATGCCCATGGCGCGCACTTCCTCGTCGACGGGGCGCAGAGCGTGCCCCATTTCCCTGTCGATGTGCAGGACCTCGACTGCGACTTCCTCGTTTTCTCCGGCCACAAGGTGTATGGCCCCACCGGCATCGGCGTGCTCTACGGCCGTGAGGAGCTGCTCGACCGCATGCCCCCCTATCAGGGTGGCGGAGAGATGATAGCGCGGGTCAGCTTCGAGCACACCACCTACGAAAGGCTGCCTTTCAAATTCGAAGCCGGCACCCCCGACTACGTAGGTTCCCACGCGCTGGCTGCCGCCCTCGACTACGTGGATGCACTGGGCATGGAAAACATCCACGTCCACGAAAGCGAAATCACACGCTACGCCATGGAGCAAATGGCCCTCATTCCCGACATGCACCTCTACGGCACGTCGGCCGGGAAGGACGCTGTGGTGGCCTTCAACGTCGGCCGCATCCATCCCCTCGACCTCGGCACCCTGCTCGACCGCCTCGGCATCGCCATACGCACGGGACACCATTGCGCACAGCCCCTGATGGAGCGTTGCGGCGTCGAAGGCATGGCACGGGCCTCCTTTGCGCTCTACACCACCCGCGAGGAGGTGGACGCACTCGTAGCCGGCATCGACCGCGTCAGAAAGATGTTTTAACCATCCGCCGTTTTGCGAGCCCCTGTGCCGTAACCGACGGGGCGGGTTCGCGGGGCGGCAAAATGTTTCACCCGTCAGTAGGTGCAGAAAAGAGTTTCTAACAGAAAACACCTACCTAAAAATTCTCACCATGCTTCTTTCCACCACTCCCACCCTTGAAGGACATCCCGTTCGCCAATACCTTGGCGTCGTTACCGCCGAAACCATCATCGGAGCCAACTTCCTGCGCGACATAGCCGCCAACGTGCGCGATTTCTTCGGCGGTCGCAGTCAGAGCTACGAAGATGTGCTCATTGAAGCCAAACACACTGCGCTCAAAGAGCTGGAAGAGCGTGCCGCCCGCATGGGTGCCAACGCCGTAGTAGGCGTTGATCTCGACTACGAAACGGTGGGTGCCAACGGGTCCATGCTCATGGTTGTGGCCAGCGGCACTGCGGTTGTCATCTGAGGCGTTTGCATCGTATAGGCTATTAAAAAAATCATGTTGGCTTCTATATATAATAAGGAGTGCCTGCTTGAGGCCGGCTGCGATGAGGCCGGGCGCGGCTGTTTGGCCGGCAGTGTGTTCGCTGCCGCCGTTATTTTTCCGCCCGACTACTCCAACAGCGAGCTGAACGACTCCAAGCAGCTCACGGCCCGCAAGCGTTACGCCCTGCGCGAGGTGATTTGTCGCGATGCCCTGGCTTGGGCCGTGGCCTCCGTGGAGCCGGAGGAGATAGACCGCATCAACATCCTCAATGCCTCCATCCTGGCCATGCACCGCGCCTTGGACCGCCTCACCTTGCGGCCCGGCTTTATCATCGTGGACGGTAATCGCTTCAAGCCCTACGGCGACGTGCCCCATTGTACCATCGTGAAAGGCGACGGCAAATACCTTTCCATTGCCGCCGCCTCTATTCTGGCCAAGACCTGCCGCGACGACTACATGCTGCGGCTTCATGAGCAATACCCCTGGTACGGTTGGGACCGCAACGCCGGTTATCCCACCAAGCTCCACCGCGAAGGCATCCTTTCCCACGGTCTCACCCCCTACCATCGCCGCAGTTTTGGCGGACTCGGCGAAGCGCAGCTGCCATTTGCCGAAGAATAGTGTAATGTTCGGACTATGACGCACTTTTTAGGGCATTCCTATCGTTTTTGTTTTTTTTTTCTACTTTTGCAGCCAAATTTCTGAAACCCTATGCAAAAGAACTTAGTCATAGTCGAATCTCCCGCCAAAGCAAAGACCATAGAAAAATTTCTGGGTGCCGACTTCAAGGTAATGTCCAGCTATGGGCACATCCGCGACCTGAAGAAGAAAAATTTTGGCGTCGATCTCGACACGTTCGAACCCCAATATGAAATCCCGGCCGACAAGAAGCATGTAGTGAGCGAGCTTCGTTCGTGGGCTCGTAAGGCGGAGGCCGTCTGGCTTGCGTCCGATGAAGACCGCGAGGGAGAAGCCATCTCCTGGCATCTGGCCGAGGTGCTCGGACTCGACCCTAAAGAAACACGACGCATCGTATTCCACGAAATCACCAAGCCCGCCATTCAAGCAGCCATAGCTCATCCGCGCCACATCGACCTCAACCTTGTCGATGCCCAGCAGGCTCGTCGCGTGCTCGACCGCTTAGTGGGTTTCAAGCTCTCTCCCGTGTTGTGGCGCAAGGTGCGGCCCAACCTTTCGGCCGGTCGCGTGCAGAGCGTTGCCGTAAGGCTGATTGTGGAGCGCGAAAGAGAAATACAGAACTTCAAGACAGAAGAAAGCTACCGCGTTACGGCACAATTCTCCGTGCCTTCGGCCGAAGGAAATGCCTTGCTGAAGGCCGAACTCAATAAACGTTTTTCCACACAGGCGGAGGCCGAGGCTTTTCTGGCCGACTGTCAAAGCGCAACCTTCCGCATTGACAATATAGCCACACGTCCCACACGGCGTACACCTGCACCCCCTTTTACCACATCGACCCTTCAGCAGGAGGCAGCCCGCAAGTTGGGCTTCCCCGTGGCGCTTACCATGCGCGTGGCCCAGAGTCTGTACGAATCGGGATTGATTACGTATATGCGTACCGACTCTATGAATCTTTCCGACCTGTGTCTGAACAGCTGCGGCCCCGTTATTGAAGGATTGATGGGAAGCTCTTATCATCAGCGCCGCGTCTACCACACCCACTCCAAGGGTGCACAGGAAGCCCACGAGGCCATTCGTCCCACAGACATGGCCCGGCAACACATCAGCGGCACCGCGCAGGAGCAACGCCTCTATGAATTGATATGGAAGCGCACCCTGGCTTGCCAGATGGCGGATGCCCGGTTGGAGCGCACCACTGTCGGCATCTCCATCAGCACTCGTTCCGAACAGTTCCAGGCCACCGGCGAAGTAGTCCGCTTCGATGGTTTCCTGCGCGTCTACAGCGAGAGCCGGGGCGACGAACAGACCGACCCCAACGGCCAACCCGACGGCCACCTGCTCCCGCCCGTGGAAGAAGGTCAGGAGTTGACCCATCCGGAGCTGACAGCCCGTCAACGTTTCACCGCCGCCCCGCCCCGTTACACCGAGGCTTCGCTCGTTCACAAGCTGGAGGAGCTGGGCATTGGCCGTCCCTCCACCTACGCCCCCACCATTTCCACCATACAGCAACGACAGTATGTCGAAAAAGGCGACAAGGAAGGTACACCCCGCCCGTATCGGCAACTCACCCTCACGCCGCAGGGCATACGCAACGAAGAGCACACCGAGACGGTGGGCAGCGACAAGGGAAAGCTCATCCCCACCGATACCGGTCTGGTGGTGAACGATTTCCTCATGGAATATTTTCCCGAAATCATGGACTACAACTTCACGGCCAACGTGGAGAAAGAATTTGACGAGGTGGCCGAAGGAAAGAAGGACTGGACGCTCATGCTGAGCAAGTTCTACCATGATTTCGAGCCGCAGGTGGAACGCACGCTCAACGAACGCACCGAACGCCGCGTGGGCGAACGCGAGCTCGGCACCGACCCCAAAACCGGCAAGACGGTGAGCGTGAAGATAGGCCGCTTCGGCCCCATGGTGCAGATGGGACAGCCCTCCGACACGGAGAAACCCCTGTTCGCCAATTTGGCTTCAGGCCAGAGCATCGAAACCATCACGCTCGAAGAGGCACTCGATCTTTTCAAACTCCCCCGTACGCTCGGCGAAATCGACGGACAGCCCGTGCGAGCCAATGCAGGACGCTTCGGACCGTACGTGCAGGTGGGCAAGCTCTTCGTTTCGATACCCAAAGGCGAGAACCCCATGGAGATCACCCTTGAACGTGCCGCCGAACTCATCAACGAAAAGCGCGAAGCAGAGGAGAAAAGTCATCTCAAGCAGTTTGCCGAAGAGCCCAAGCTCGAAATCCGAGCCGGACGCTGGGGACCTTACATCGCCTACGACGGAAAGAACTACAAAATACCCAAGAAAGATGCCGACCGGGCAGCCGAGCTCACCCTGGAGGAGTGCTTGAAGCTGGTGGAGGCCGAGCAGAAAAAAACGGCTAAGCCCCGCAGGGGACGAAAAGCCTGAAATCGCTGAACGAAAAGGGGCTGCGCACAACGGGACAACAAGTGTTCGAGGCGCATCCCAAAGTTAACCCGGCAAACCGACAACAACGTGCAAAGTATCACCCTTATAGGTTACATGTGTGTGGGCAAAACCACTGTGGGCAAAGCCCTGGCCAAAGAGCTGGGCATGACCTTCTACGACCTCGACTGGTATATAGAAGAACGCTTCCACACGAAAGTCAGCCGCATATTCGCCGAAGAAGGAGAGGAGCGTTTTCGCGACTTAGAGCGGCGAATGCTCCACGAGGTGGCGGAGTTTGAAAACGTCGTGGTGTCGTGTGGCGGCGGAACCCCCTGCCACTTCGACAACATGGACTATCTCAACAGCGTTTCGCAGACCTGCTACCTCCAGGCCTCGGTCGATACCATCCTGCAACACCTCGCCATGAGCCGGGGCGAGCGGCCCTTGCTCAAAGGGAAAACACCGGAGGAACTGAGAACCTTCGTCACGGACCAGCTGGCCGAACGGATTCCTTTCTACGAGAAGGCACGCCACACTATCGGCGTGGACATTCTCGACTCCTTCGACAAAATCAATATCGTTACCGCCAACGTGCGTCAGGCACTGGACATCTGACCCCGAAAACAGTCCTTTTTCTTTCACTTCAAAGACCGTCGGATAAAAGTCCGCCACTTGTGCTTCACAAGTCCCGGACTTGAAAAAAATAGTCCTGGAGTAGAAAAAAATAGTCCAGGACTTTTGGTCAACCCTTCGGCGACGCTTTTTCGCCTCCCCTTAACTCATCCATCCACAGCCTGCACCCCAAGGTCGGAGCGACGACCTGCCGGTGGCGGACGACAGTTACAACAGCATAATCATAAGAACCAAAGGCAGCCATGAGAAAATGGAGAATTGAAGATTCCGAGGAACTCTACAACATCAAAGGTTGGGGAGTCAACTACTTCGGCATAAACGAGAAAGGCCACGTCTACGTGTCGCCCCGCAAGGACAGCGTGCGCGTTGACCTCAAAGAAGTGGTCGACGAGCTCAACTCACGCGATATAACAGCTCCCGTGCTTCTGCGTTTCCCCGACATCCTCGACAACCGCATCGAAAAAACTTCCGACTGCTTTACCCGCGCTGCAGCGGAGTACGACTACAAGGCCGAACACTTCATCATCTATCCCATCAAGGTGAACCAGATGCGCCCCGTGGTGGAGGAAATCATCAGCCACGGCAAGAAGTACAACCTGGGCCTGGAGGCCGGCTCCAAACCTGAGCTTCACGCTGTGCTGGCCACCAATATGGACAGCGACAGCCTCATCGTGTGCAACGGCCACAAGGACCAGAACTTCATCGAGCTGGCCCTGCTGGGTCAGAAAATGGGCAAGCGCGTCTTCCTCGTGGTGGAAAAGTTGCCCGAGCTGTACACCATCGCCCAGACCGCCGAAAAGCTCGGCGTGCGTCCCAACCTGGGCATCCGCATCAAGCTGGCCGCCTCCGGCACGGGCAAGTGGCAGGAAAGCGGCGGCGACGCCTCCAAGTTCGGCCTCAACTCCTCTGAACTGCTCGAAGCTCTGAAAATGCTCGACGAGATGGGCATGCACGACTGCCTGAAGCTCATTCACTTCCACATCGGTTCGCAAATCACCAAGATACGCCGCATCTCCACCGCCCTGCGCGAGGCGGCACAGTTCTACGTACAGCTCCACGCACTGGGCTTCAACATCGAATTTGTTGACTGTGGCGGCGGCCTCGGCGTGGACTACGACGGTACACGCTCCAGCAACTCTGAAAGTTCGGTGAACTATTCCATCCAGGAGTACGTCAACGACTGCGTATACACCTTTGTCGACGCTGCCAACAAGAACCACATTCCCCATCCCAACCTCATCACCGAAGGAGGCCGCTCGCTCACCGCACACCACTCCGTGCTCATTGTCGACGTCATGGAGAGCGTCAGCATGCCGCACATGGACGAGGATTTCCACCCCACGGAGCAAGACCATCAGCTCGTTCACGACCTCACAGAGATATGGGACAAGCTCTCCACCCGTTCCATGCTCGAAGACTGGCACGACGCGCAGGACATACGCGACGAGGCGCTCGACCTCTTCCGCCACGGCATCATCGACCTCAAGACCCGCGCCCAAATCGAAAGCCTCTATTGGAGCATATCCCACGAAATCAGTGAACTGGTTCACCATCAGAAACACGTGCCCGACGAGCTGCGAAAGCTCGACAAGATGATGTCCGACAAATACTTCTGCAATTTCTCCCTCTTCCAGTCGCTGCCCGACTCGTGGGGCATCGACCAACTCTTTCCCATCATGCCCATCGAGCGGCTCGACGAGAAGCCCGTGCGGTCGGCCACTATCCAGGACATCACGTGCGACTCCGACGGCAAAATCTCGGCCTACGTCAACTATAACCAGCAAACGTCCTACCTGCCCCTGCACCCCATCCGCGAGGGCGAGCATTATTACATCGGCGTGTTCCTTGTGGGAGCCTATCAGGAGATATTGGGCAACATGCACAACCTCTTCGGCGACACCAACGCCGTACACGTGACGGTGGACTCCGACGGCTACAGCATAGACAAGACCATCGACGGCGAAACCGTGGCCGACGTGCTCGAATACGTGCAGTACGACCCCAAACGCCTGGTGCGTCGCCTCGAAACCTGGGTGAGCAAGGCCGTGAAGGAAGGACGCATCACCGTGGAGGAGGGCAAGGAATTCATTTCCAACTATCGCTCCGGCCTGTACGGCTATACGTATCTGGAATAAGCCATACCCGATGCAAATACTCCTGGCCAACGCAAAAATCATGTACGACAGGGCGGACAGGGCCGCCCTGTCCACGCCGCTCTTCCAGCAGGTGGCAGACGAACTGGCTGCCGAAATGGCCCGGATGGAGGTGGACGAACTCGCCGACCAGCTGGAATGCAGCCGGAAGCTGGCAGCGGAGAACCTGTTGCGCTACCGGCAGTTCCACGTGGCGCCGACGATGCCCGCCCTCCTGGCCTACAACGGACAAGCCTACAAACACTTGAAGGCAAACACCCTTCCGGACCGCGCCTTGGCGTTTGCGCAGCAACATCTCTGGATCACGTGCTTCCTCTACGGCCTGCTCCGTCCCATGGACGCCATCGTTCCTTACCGTATGGAGCACTGCGTCACGCTGGAGCGCACCCACGACAAACCCATCCACCAATTCTGGAAAGACAAACTGACCGACCTGCTCATACGGCAGGTGCAGGCCGACGACGGCGTGTTGCTCCACCTCTCCACGGAGGAGTACGAACACCTGTTCGACTGGAAGCGCGTCGTGGCCACAGTGCAGGTGGTCCATCCCCTGTTCTACGTTCGCCAACCGGACGGGAGGCTCAAAATGCAGGCCGTCTGGGCGAAAACGTGTCGCGGAGCCATGGTGAGGTTCGTGCTGGAAAATGAAATCACCCGGCCGGAGCAACTCCAGGCCTTCTCCTATCAGGGATTTCACTATTCGCCCGTCCACGGAGAAGCACTCTTCCCTCATTTTATCCGGGAGAACAGGTAACGGAGTATATAGAGATATTGTAGCTTTTACCACCATGACATTATCAATCGCAACCTTTTCAAGATACAATAGCACTTCGGTCTTGAAAGAATGTGATGTGTTGCCATCTTCCGGCAAGTGCCGATATGGCTCCTTGCGATGACGGATTGCGACGGCGATTTGTCGGCCTCGTCGGGAAGGTCGGCACGTGTAAACCGCCGCCCCTCATCGTTTCGACCGCGCTTTTTCCCTGACTTTCAAGACCCTTGTTTCGTTTACCTGAATTTATACTACGGGAAGCCAAAAAGTTTTCTGAAAAATAATCACTGAAATTGTTTTTCGGGAAACTTTCTTTGCTCTATCTTTGCCCATGTTTTCCAAAAAGAGCACTCCGATTGCCTGTTTCGGAGTCCGAAAAAGGGAAATAAGGACTCGTCGCTGCAAGTTCATCTGAAGAAATAAAAACATCTGATAATCATAGTAAAACAAGTTGAATTCAAAGCTCCTTGACCGTTCTTTGTACTTCAGAATGAGCACCTCGATTGAAACTGTCGGCAGACAGACGTAAACGAAGCGAAGTTTTCCAAAACGGACAACTTTTTATTTTTCGTAATTGAAAAAGTTTTCCAAAACAAACTCCCACACCATGCCTCAAAAAACGTTTGGAACCCTCCATGGCAGGGCTTCGGCAGGCACTTCGTGCGGCTCTTGAACCACTCTCCCCGACAGGGCTACTCACCTCAAGCTAATCATACCGCAAAATATGTGTACCGACAATTTCTTCATCACCAAACGCGACGGCTCGCAGGAGTCGTTTTCCGTGGAAAAGATAAAAACCGCGTTGCTCAAGGCTTTCCGTTCGCAAAACAAGGCCATTGATGCCGAGGCCCTGAACCGCATCATGCAACGGCTCCGCTTCTGCAACGGCATGAGCGTGGAGGACATCCAGAACCAGGTGGAGGTGGCCCTCATGGCCGAACGCCATTTCCAGGTGGCCAAGGCTTTCATGCTCTACCGCAAGCAGCACGAGGATGACCGCGAAACGGCCGACAAAGTCCGCTTCCTCGTGAATTACTGTAACTCCGCCAATCCCGCCACCGGTTCCAAATACGACGCCAACGCCAATGTGGAGAACAAGAACATTGCCACGCTCATCGGCGAGCTGCCCAAGCAGAGTTTTATCCGCCTGAACCGTCGCCTGCTCACCGACCGCATCAAACAGATGTACGGCAAGGAGCTGAGCGACCGCTACATGTACCTGCTCAAACACCATTATATATATAAGAACGACGAGACCTCGCTCGCCAACTACTGCGCGTCGATTACGATGTACCCTTGGCTGCTCAACGGTACGAAGGACATTGGCGGAAACTCCACTGCGCCCTCCAACCTCAAGTCGTTCTGCGGCGGCTTCGTCAACATGGTGTTCATTGTTTCGTCCATGCTCTCAGGAGCCTGCGCCACGCCGGAATTTCTCATGTACATGAGTCATTTTATCGCGAAGGAGTATGGCGACGACTACTATCTCGAACCCGAGCGCGTGGTAGACCTCTCGCTGCGCCGCCGCACCATCGACAAGGTCATCACAGACTGTTTCGAACAGATAGTCTATTCCATCAACCAGCCCACAGGGGCACGCAACTTCCAGAGTGTGTTCTGGAACATCTCCTACTACGACAAATATTACTTCGAGAGCATCTTCGGCGAGTTCCGCTTTCCCGACGGCAGTCGCCCCTCGTGGCCCGCGCTCGACTGGTTGCAACGCCGCTTCATGCGCTGGTTCAACGAGGAGCGCACCAAGGCCGTGCTGACCTTCCCCGTGGAAACCATGGCCCTGCTCTCCGAAAACGGCGACGTGCGCGACAAGGAATATGCCGACTTCACGGCACAAATGTATGCCGAAGGCCACAGCTTTTTCACCTACATGAGCGACAACGCCGACAGCCTGGCTTCCTGCTGTCGCCTGCGCAACGAAATACAGGACAACGGCTTCAGCTACACCCTGGGCGCGGGGGGCGTAAGCACGGGCTCGAAGTCGGTGCTCACCGTCAACCTCAACCGCTGCGTGCAGCAGGCCACGCGCGAGGGACGTTCCTACGTGGAATTCCTCGACGAGGTGGTCGACCTCATGCACAAGGTGCAGCTGGCGTACAACGAGAACCTCAAGGAAATGCTGGCGAAAGGGATGCTGCCGCTGTTCGACGCAGGCTACGTGAACATTAAACGCCAGTACCTCACCATCGGCGTAAACGGCATGGTCGAGGCCGCCGAGAGCCTGGGCATCACCATCAGCGACAACCCGGAATATGAACACTTCGTGGGCGAGGTGCTCGGACTCGTGGAGAAGCTCAACCGGCAGTACCGCACGAAGGACGTGATGTTCAACTGCGAAATGATTCCGGCCGAGAATGTGGGCGTGAAGCACGCACGCTGGGACCGCGAGGACGGTTACTATGTGCCGCGCGAGTGTTACAATTCTTACTTCTACGTGGTGGAGGACCCGCAAACGGACATCATCGAGAAGTTCCGCCTCCATGGCCGCCGCTACATCGAACACCTCACGGGCGGCTCGGCCTTGCACATGAACCTCGACGAGCACCTTTCCGCACCGCAGTATCGGCAACTGCTGCGCGTGGCAGCGAAGGAGGGATGTAACTATTTCACCTTCAACATTCCCAACACGCTCTGCAACGAGTGCGGCCACATCACGAAGCAGCACCTCCGCGAATGTCCCCACTGCCACTCGAAGAATGTGGACTACCTGACGCGCATCATCGGTTACTTGAAGCGCGTGTCAAACTTCTCGCTCGACCGTCAGAAGGAGGCCGCACGCCGCTACTACCAGCGGGTGGAGGCATAACTTCGCCGGTCTGACCTATTGTTGCTGCTTATGCTGAAATATACTACGCACGACATCGTGTTTCAGGAGTTCCCCGACGAGGTAACGCTGGCTGTCAACCTCAGCCTCTGCCCCAATGCCTGCCCGGGCTGCCACAGCGCGGCGTTGCAGGGCGACATCGGCGAGGAACTCACGGAGGAGCGGCTCTTGGCCCTGGCCGACAGTTACGAGGGGAGCATCACCTGCGTAGCACTGATGGGAGGCGACAACGACCCCCAGGAGGTTTTGCGACTGTTGGCAGCAGTCAGAAAGCGCAGTGGTGGAAGTCTGCGCACGGGGTGGTACAGCGGACGCACCCGGGTGCCCGAAACGCAGCAGATGGTGGCTGCACTGAGTTACCTGAAGCTGGGGCCGTATGTGGCAAAGCTGGGACCGCTCAACTCGCCCGACACGAACCAACGCTTTTACCGCGTGGAGCCTGACGGAAAGCTGACGGATCTCACCCACCGCTTCCGGCGCGAAGGCTGACTTCTTGATGCAAAGACGACAACGCGGACAACGAAAGACAACTTTTTCCTGTCGCTCGTTGGTCTCATGAACACACAATAACGGCTCCCTCAAGTCGAGCAGGCCGTTATTGTGTTTTTTCTTTCTATGCAAGGCAGGCAAGATGATAGGTTGCCTTTCGTCCTCCGGATGGTCATTGGCTGCTTCCCGGCTGAGGCTTCGGCCTCGCAGCTCGACGAGTAGGATTTTCTGTCGCAGCGATAGAATTTTCTACTCGTCGAGTTGTAAAATCTACTCGTCGAGTTGTGGACCTCGGCTTTCAAGTGGAGTTGTGTTCACGGCGCTCGCCTTGCATACTTCGCTCTCTCGAAGCCTGTCTATGGCTCAGTACAAAAAGAAAAAACCAAGCTTTTTCTTTTCATTGCGCTCGCCTTGCACTACTTTTGCCGGCGAAAAACAAGAATTTCACTTCCATGGAATATAATTTTAGAGAAATCGAGAAGAAATGGCAAGCCCGATGGGCTGCCGAACAAACTTATCACGTAGAACCCAATGCTGACAAGAAAAAGTTCTATGTGCTGAATATGTTCCCTTATCCCTCAGGAGCCGGACTGCACGTGGGACACCCCCTCGGCTACATCGCTTCTGACATTTATGCACGCTACAAACGTTCGCAGGGATTTAACGTGCTCAACCCTATGGGTTACGATGCCTATGGCTTGCCTGCCGAACAATATGCCATACAGACGGGACAGCATCCCGCCGTTACCACCGAACAGAACATTGCCCGCTACCGCGAACAGCTGGACAAGATAGGTTTCTGCTTCGACTGGCAACGCGAGGTGCGCACCTGCGACCCGAAATACTACCACTGGACGCAATGGGCCTTCGCCCGGATGTTCAACTCTTTCTACTGCAACCGCTGCGGACAGGCCAAGCCCATCGAACACCTGGAGAAAAGGCTGGCGGAGAAGGGTACGGAAGGACTGGACGTGGCTCAGAGCGAAGAACTCCACTTCACGGCCGACGAATGGAACGCCATGACGCGCACAGAGCAGCTGCAGGTGCTCATGAACTACCGTATCGCTTACCTGGGCGAAACGATGGTGAACTGGTGTCCGCAACTCGGAACCGTGCTGGCCAACGACGAGGTGGTCGACGGCGTGAGCGAACGCGGAGGCTACCCCGTGGTGCAAAAGAAAATGAAACAGTGGTGTCTGCGCGTGTCGGCCTATGCGCAACGTCTGCTCGACGGACTGGAAAACATCGACTGGACGGACTCACTCAAGGAAACGCAACGCAACTGGATTGGACGCTCTGAAGGAACCGAGATGGAGTTTTCCGTGAAGGACAGCGATGTGAAATTTACCATCTTCACCACGCGCGCAGATACTATTTTCGGCGTGACTTTCATGGTTCTCGCGCCGGAAAGCGAACTGGTGGCTCAGCTGACCACCGACGCTCAGCGCGCCGAGGTGGAAGCCTATCTCGAAGCCACTAAGAAACGCACCGAACGTGAGCGTATCGCCGACCGGCGCGTTACGGGCGTGTTCACAGGCTCCTATGCCATCAACCCCTTCACGGGCGATGCCATACCCGTCTGGGTGTCCGACTACGTACTCGCCGGTTACGGAACAGGAGCCATCATGGCCGTGCCCGCACACGACTCGCGCGACTACGCCTTTGCACGCCATTTCAACCTGCCCGTCATTCCCCTGATCGAAGGAGCCGACGTGAGCGAGGAGAGTTTTGATGCCAAGGAAGGCACGGTGATGAACAGCCCCCGCGAAGGCGTACAGGCACTCCACGGCTTCAGCCTGAACGGCCTGAGCGTTACCGAGGCCATCGCCGCCACCAAGAAATTTGTCACGGAGCACAACCTGGGCCGCGTGAAGGTGAACTTCCGCCTGCGCGACGCCATCTTCAGCCGCCAACGCTACTGGGGAGAGCCCTTCCCCGTATATTATAAAGACGGACAGCCCCATCTCATTCCCGAGGACTGCCTGCCGCTGCAACTGCCCGAGGTAACCAAGTTCCTGCCCACCGAAACGGGCGAGCCTCCCTTGGGCAACGCCACACGATGGGCGTGGAACGAAGAAACACGCACCGTGGTCGACAATGCCGACATCGATGGCGTGAAAGTGTTCCCCCTCGAACTCTCCACCATGCCCGGTTTCGCCGGTTCGAGCGCCTACTATTTGCGCTATATGGACCCCCACAACGACCAGGCTCTGGTGAGCAGTGAAGCCAACGCCTACTGGCAGCAAGTGGACCTCTACATCGGCGGTTCGGAGCACGCCACGGGACACCTTATCTACTCCCGCTTCTGGAACAAGTTCCTCTTCGACCTCGGCGTGGCCTGCAAGGAAGAGCCCTTCCAGAAGCTCGTGAATCAAGGCATGATTCAGGGACGTTCCAACTTCGTGTACCGCATCAAGAACACCAACACCTTCGTCAGCCTCGGGCTGAAGGACCAATATGACGTCACCCCGCTTCACGTCGACGTCAACATCGTGCAGAACGACCGCCTCGACCTCGAAGCCTTCAAGGCATGGCGACCCGAATATGCCGATGCCGAATTTGTGTTGGAGAACGGCGAGTACATCTGTGGCTGGGCCATCGAAAAGATGAGCAAGTCGATGTACAACGTGGTCAACCCCGACATGATTGTCGAAAAGTACGGAGCCGACACCCTGCGCCTGTACGAAATGTTCCTCGGTCCCATCAACCAAAGTAAGCCCTGGGACAGCAACGGCATCGATGGCTGCTTCCGCTTCCTGCGCAAGGCGTGGGCACTCTTCTATCCCAAAAACGGCGACTGGGCCGTTACTGACGAGGCGCCGGCCAAGGAAAACCTCAAAACGCTCCACAAACTCATCCGCAAGGTGACGGACGACATAGAGGAGTTCTCCTACAACACAGCCGTGCCCGCCTTCATGATTGCCGTGGGCGAGTTGGCGCAGCAGAAGTGCGCGAGCCGCGCGGTGCTCGAACCGTTGGTTATCCTCCTGGCTCCCTTCGCCCCGCACATTGCCGAGGAACTCTGGCACGCCTTGGGTCACGAAGGAACCGTGTGCGACGCACCTTGGCCCGTCTTTGACGAGCAATACCTCAAGGAGGATACCGTCACGCTCTCCGTTTCCTTCAATGGAAAGACGCGCTTCACCCTCGACTTCGCCGCCGACGCCTCCAAGGCCGACATCGAGGCCGCCACACTGGCCTCTCCCCAGGCACAGAAGTACTTGGAGGGAAAACAGGTGGTCAAGGTCATCGTGGTGCCCGGCCGCATTGTCAACATTGTGGTGAAGGGCTGAAACCGTTCGCGGCCGGTCTTTCCCCCATCAGAACATCCGTTACACATTATAATATAGGATCATGGCCTTCAAGCTCTCTATTTTTCAGGATGTGCGCGACTATGTAGTCATCACCCTGGGTTTGTTCATGTATGCGGTGGGTTTCACCTGTTTCCAGTTGCCCTATGAAATCACCACGGGCGGCTTGGCCGGTGCCGGTGCCGTAATTTTCTACGCCACGGGCTTTCCGGTGCAGTACACCTTCTTTATGGTCAACATTATCCTGCTGGCCATTGCTGTGAGGGTGTTGGGCTGGCGTTTTTGCGTCAAGACCATCTACGCCGTGTTCATGCTCACATTCCTGCTCGGTGCGGTGCAGGAAGTGATGATATACCTCGCGAGCCACAAGCCCGACATGTTCGTTAACGTCAACCCCCGCAGCGGACTGCCGCAGGTAGTGACCGACAACATCACCATGTCCACCATCATCGGTGCGGCCATCGAGGGCCTGGGCATCGGCATGGTGTTCCTGAGCAACGGCTCCACCGGCGGCACCGACATCATCGCTGCCATCATCAACAAGTACAAGGACGTTACGCTGGGACAGATGATGATGCTCTGCGACCTGGTGATTATCACCTCCTCGCTCATCACCCCAACGGGCAGCCTCGACAAACTGCTCTACGGCTACACCACGCTCATCATCACCAATTTGCTCCTCGACTACGTGGTGGATCGCGGACGCCAGTCGGTGCAGTTCCTTATCTTCTCCCGCCGTTACGACGAGATAGCTTCGGCCATCAGTGCCACCCATCGCGGCGTGACAGTGCTGGAGGGTCAGGGATGGTACACCAAGGAAGAGCGCAAGGTGCTCGTGGTGCTGGCCAAGAAGCGTGAGAGCACCAACATCTTCCGCATCATTCAGGGCATAGACCCGGCGGCTTTTGTGTCGCAGTCGAAGGTCATCGGCGTGTTCGGCGAAGGCTTCGACCGCATCAAGGTAAAGGCCGAAAAGAAATAAGAATATTATCAGGGGGAGAGCAGGCCGGCGCGGCAAGTGCCTTGGCTTGTCCTCCTCCGTTTTTGTTTGGAAAAAAAAGAGTGGCTTCGCAGTGGTGCAGTGCTGCACCCGGCCTGTGTCGGTGAGCACTGTCGGCCAATCCTTTTCTTTCTCTACATCTCTTCCCTCCATTTCTTCATGTTAACCCTTGTTCCTCAAGGCGGTTTGTGCAACCGCCTGCGCGTACTCCTGTCCGCCCTTCAGGCACGCACCGAAGGAGCCGGCTCCATCACGGTGGAGTGGGAGTGCAACGCCGAGTGCAAAGCCTGGTTCGAGGACCTCTTCGTGCCCATCGACATGGGAAATTTCCGCGTGGTGCATCGCCGGTGGTGGGCTCGTCCCATCACGCGGCGCAATCTGTGGCTTCCCGCACTGGTCCGCCTCTTTCTCGGCTACAGCGTGCAACACGCCAACTACGCTCCTGCCACCCCTGCCGACTTTCTCCGTCTGGCCACGTCGAACCGGCGCATCTACCTTTCCACCTGCTCCACCCTGTGCCACTACTCCCCCGACTGCCTGGCGCGCTTGCAGCCCCGTCCCGAACTCATGCAGCGCATTGAGCGCATCAAGGCACGTTTTGCGCGCAACACCGTCGGTGTACACATCCGCCGCACGGACAACACGGTCAGCATGTCGCGCAGCACTCCCGAAGGCTTCCGCCGTGCCATGGACCGCGAAATCAAACGCGACTTCAAGGTGCGTTTCTTCCTCGCCACCGACGACGATGCCCTCAAGGCCACCCTGGTGCAGGAATACCCCGACCGCATCATCACGCAGCGCACACAAGTGCGGCGCGACACCCTCGACGGTATGCGCGAGGCCGTGGTCGACCTTTGGTGCCTTGCCGCCACGCAGCGCATCATCGGCTCCTATTGGAGCTCTTTCACCGACACGGCAGCCGAATTGCGCCAAATCCCGCTCGAAATCGTTCAAGAGTAATAAAAAAACAAAACTTTCGCCATGCAAATTGTCTTTGCCACCAACAACGTCCACAAACTTTCTGAAATACGCGCCATTCTCGGCCGGCAGATGGAAATTCTCTCGCTCGCCGACATTGGTTGCCACGACGACATTCCCGAAACGGCCGACACACTGGAGGGAAACGCCCTCATCAAGGCGCGCTGGGTGAAGGAACGCTACGGTTTCGACTGTTTTGCCGATGATACCGGCCTCGAAGTGGAGGCTCTCGGCGGCGGACCCGGCGTGCATACGGCGCGCTATGCCTATCCCGACCGCCACGACTCCGTGGCCAACACCCGCAAGCTCCTGGCCGAGCTCCATGACAAGGACAACCGCGCCGCACGCTTCCGCACCGTCATCGCCCTCATCCAGGGCACCGACGAACACCTCTTTGAGGGCATCGTGGAGGGGCATATCGCCACCGAGGAGCGCGGAACGGAGGGCTTTGGCTACGACCCCGTGTTTGCACCCGAAGGCGGGGAAAAAACATTTGCCGAACTCGGCGTAGAAGCCAAGAACTGCATTTCCCACCGTGCCCGGGCCGTGAAAAAACTGACCGATTTCCTGCTGGCAAAGTAGACCGCAACACCGGAATAGCGAAACAGTAGAACACCTCTTTATTCCTTTATTCATGAAAACCTTCCTCCTTACCCTCTGCCTTTGCTGTTGCACGTGGCTGACGGGGCGCGCCTCAACCGACCCCTCGCTTTGGACACTCCACCTGGCTTACCACGATGCCACCAAGGTCGTCAGTACCGGGCAGACCCTCTACGTGCTGATGAACGGCAACCTCTTCGCCTACCATCCCGAGGACCGGTCGGTGGACTTCATCGACAAGCTCAGCGGCCTCTCCGACAAGGGCGTCAGCTACATGGGGTGGAGCGATACGGAACAATGCTTGGTCATCCTCTACCAGAACAATAATATCGACCTCTACTATCCCGACGGGACAGTGGTCAATATGCCGCAGGTGAAAAACTACACCGAGAGCACCATCAAGGTGCAAAACCTCACGGTGAACGGCAACTGGGCTACACTCGCCACTACGGATGGCGTCATCGTGCTCAATCTGCCCGCGGCCGAGGTGAAAGGCTTTTATCGGCTGGGGCAGAACGTGAAAAGTGCCGTGGTCATGGACCGCGAGGTGTACGTGAGTCTGGACCAAAGCATTCTTTGCGGCCAATTGGCCGACAATCTCTACGACCCCTCGCAGTGGACCAAGGCATACGACCTCCCGGCCAATGCCTTTGTGCCCTATGGAGAAGGGACGTTCCTGCTGGTGCCCAACGTGGCGGGACTGACTGACAATTATTCGGGCATCTGCTACATGGGACCGCGTCGGGACGACGGCACGCGCAGTTTCGACCGCGTGAGCTACGTTGTCGTGTCCGAAGGCTCCGTGGTGGGCAACCACATTCAGTTTGTCGGCAGTGCCCTCTTCCTGACCGTTTCTCCCGACAACCTCCTCAAAGAGCAAAGTCGCATACCGACGGATGGTATCTGCACTTCCGTGGCATATACCTCCGACGGCACCTACTGGCTCGTCAATAAATCAAAAGAGCTGCTCAATGTGAAAGCCGACCTCGAAAACAAACTGCTGGACGACACGGGAACGAAAATCGGAGGCTACGGACCGCGACGCGACTATTGCTACAAACTCAGTTTTGCCGGCAACCGCTTGCTCGTGGCCGGCGGACGCATGGACTACACGGCGGGGAAGATGTTCGAACCTACGGCCATGGTCTACGAGGACGGCAAATGGACTTTCTTTCCCGAAAAGGGATTTACCATGAATGACAATACGGTGTTCAGAAACGTTACGTCTATCGTGCAGGACCCTGAAGACGCATCACACCATTTCATTTCATGCACATCGGGGCTGCTCGAATTTCGCAACTTTGAGTTTGTGAAGCATTATAACCCCTCTAATTCGCCCATAGAAATAGCTCCCGGCGGACGTAACAACCCCAATTATGCCATTGTCGACGGACTGGCGTATGACGCGCAGGGAAATCTCTGGATGACGAACTATGAAATGGACAAGGTCCTCAAGGTGTTGAAAAAAGACGGCACCTGGACATCGCTGTTCGATGCGAATTTTTCAGAAGCTTCCACCCCGGAACGCATCATGGTGGACAAAGACAATCATGTTTGGGTTACGTCCCGACGTTCTACTTCAGTGCAGTCGGGGCTCTACGGACTTGACTTCGGCGGAACGCCGGACAATACGGCCGACGACCGAGGCGTGTTCCGCAGTGCTGCCATCAATGAGGACGGAACGAAATGTGAATTGCTCGAAATCAAAGATATTTGTCAGGACTTGACGGGACAAATCTGGTTTGGCTGCGCTTCGGGCGTTTATGCCGTGGAAAATCCCGAGAGCTGGTTCAATACTTCGGCCTTTTCCGTCTATCAGCCCAAAGTGCCGCGCAACGATGGCACGAACTACGCCGATTATCTGCTCACAGGCATCGATGTAACGGCATTGGTCGTGGATCAGGGAAATCGTAAGTGGCTTGGCACGTTCGGATCGGGAGTGTATCTCGCCAGTCCCGACGGCTCGGAGGTTTTGGAGCATTTCACGGCAGACAACTCGCCACTCCTCTCTGACAACATTTACTCCTTGGCCATCCATCCCGAAACGGGAGAACTGATGATAGGCACTGACGTCGGACTGTGTTCGTATAGGACAAACATCACGCCGGTTCAGCCCGAACTGGTGGAGGATAACGTCAAGGTGTACCCCAATCCCGTACGGCCTGCCTACTCCGGCAACGTCACCATCACCGGACTGACGGAAGAGGCAGAGGTGAAGATTGTTAGTGCCGGCTCGCAGCTCGTGGCACGCGGTACAGCCGTCGGCGGATCATTCGTGTGGGACGTGCGGAGCCAGACCACCGGACAACGTGTGGCACCGGGTGTTTACTTCATACTCGTGGCCAATGCCGATGGGTCGGAAAGCGTGGCAGCAAAAGTGGTTGTCATCTGATTTTTGACCCAAACCACGATAAAAAACGCCTGAAAAGCAATAGAAAAAGGTTTTTCGGTGGCAAAATTTCCCTTTTTGAGGTTTGAAGACAAAAAAAGTAAATAAACATTTTGCCGAACCCGTCTCCTTATTCTATATTTGCCGTTGAAACTGCGAGCAAAACGCTTTCTTTCAAAATGGTTCGCGTTGGATTTGCACCATCCGCTTTTCCCAAAGCAACGACGTACATATTTTTATATCTAATATATTTTACAATGAACAAGACAGATCTCGTAAATGCCATTGCTGCCACCGGTTTAAGCAAGGCTGATTCCAAGCAAGCTCTTGATGCCGTGATTGATGCTATCTCCGGCGCATTGAAAGAAGGCGACAAAGTGGCCATCCTCGGCTTCGGTACATTCGCCGTAACAGAGCGTCCCGCACGTACCGGTATCAATCCTGCTACCAAGGAAAAAATCCAAATTGAAGCCAAAAAGGTGATTAAGTTCAAAGCCGGTGCCGAATTGGCCGCTGCTGTGAAATAATCGTTCTTCGGCAAATAACACGTCATTGCCCCGTTGCCTCATACCGAGCAACGGGGCTTTTTCAGTTCGCCCGACATGGGCATAATCTAATGGGTGAAAGTCCCGAGCGCGCCCCGATAGCGGGAAGCGCATAGCCTGAGGCAACGGTGTCTACCGCGAGGAGAATCGGAAGGAAGCCAAGGGCAAAAGTCTGGCTCCAC
>JALEYW010000023.1:0-7873 GCA_022773145.1 Bacteroidales bacterium | reverse complement strand
CTTTTGCACCGCTTAACAGCAAAGAGGTCTGATCCGCTAGCTCAGCTGGTAGAGCACAACACTTTTAATGTTGGGGTCTTGGGTTCGAGCCCCAAGCGGATCACTGCAAGGGAAGGCGCGACGAAGTCGCGCCTTCTTTTGTGCTGGTTTGTGCTGGTTTGTGCCGCCGGTTATACAAAAGTGATGCGCTGGAATAGGGGGCACTGTTTATGGCTTAAGGGGTATTCTATAAATTAGCTTGAGATGATGTGGCGGCTATCGTGCCGTAGAAGCATCCATGTCTATTGCAGAATGATACAGTCCATAGCATTGGTTTTTAGAACATCCCTTCATGAAAACATTGGATTTATGACTTCGGTAAAGGTGAAATTCAGGCCATCTACGATTATAGGCAAGGAAGGGGTAATCTATTACCAAATCATCCATAAGCGCGTTGTCCGTCAGTTGAAGACGGGTTACCGCATCTATGCGCATGAATGGGACGATGGAAGCTGTGCCGTGATACTCGTCAATAATGAACGGTATGGAGACCTCCAATCTATCCGCGACCGAATAGACTGGGATGTCAGACGATTAGAAAAAATCGTTTCTTGCTTGGAACACAAACCGTCCGGATACACTGCTGATGACATTATTTTTGCTTTCCAAGCGTCTGCCGGTGAGCAATCGCTGTTCAACTTCATGAACGGCGTGATGGCTCGATTAAATCAAATGGGAAAACATCGTACTTCGGAAACCTATCGTGCCACTTTGAGGAGTTTCATGCAATTTCGCGAAAATAAAGATGTCTTGTTAGAGGACATCCATTCAGACATGATGCAGATGTACGAGGCATGGCTACACAATAAAGGAGTAACAAAGAACAGCAGCTCGTTCTATTTGCGTATACTGCGAGCTGTATATAACCGTGCTGTGGAGAAGGGGCTGACAGGGAACCGCAATCCGTTCAAGCATGTATATACGGGTGTTGACAAAACCGTCAAGCGTGCCCTCCCGCTAAGGGTAATCAAAAAAATCAGGAATTTGGATTTGTCTTTACTGCCGGCTTGGGATTTTGCCAGAGATATGTTCCTCTTTTCGTTTTATACCCGTGGCATGTCGTTCATAGACATGGCCCATTTGAAGAAGAAAAATTTGCAGAACGGCATATTATCATACAGAAGGCGCAAAACCGGACAACAACTTTTCATCAAGTGGGAGAAATGTATGCAGGATATTGTGGACAAGCACCAAACGGACGACAGCAGTCCTTATCTGTTGCCGGTGCTCAAACGTCCATACGACAACCGTAACCAGTACAAGAACATGCTTTGTCGCACCAATAAATATCTGAAAGAGGTGGCTGAATTGGCAGGCATTTCCATTCCGCTAACCCTATATGTCGCCCGTCATTCGTGGGCAAGCATAGCCAAGAGTAAGAATATTCCCATTTCGGTTATCAGTGAAGGTATGGGACATGACTCGGAAAAAACGACACAAATCTATCTGGCATCATTGGATAATGCTGTTGTGGACAAGGCAAATACACAGATATTGAGGGATTTGTTGTGAACTACCGCTAAGTCTTTAGCTTAGCGGTAGTTCACATATAACTATATATAACACCTCATCGAAATAAAGATACTATGGAAAACATCATATTATAGTGGGGATTTAAAGTGAGTTCATATTGTTCAACAACCTGATCATCTATGCACTTCCGAATACGCCTTTAAATCCTCCAGCTCATCCTTGCAGAATTGGCTTAATTACGTATATATATAATGCGCGCGCGAAAGCTTTGAACACCCCCTGCGGCCTCCCCATCGTACCAAGACTGCTCCCGGGGAGAAGGTGGGAGATAGAAACAAAGACAAAGGAACATTGCTGCCGGCAATTGGGTCCTGTCGGCAGCAACGTCCCTTTACGTAAAAAAACAGTTAGAGCAAACTCCATACAACGGTGAGGCCTGCCATGACAATGCTGACCATGCTCATCAGTTTGATGAGGATGTTCAGGCTGGGACCGGAAGTGTCCTTGAAGGGGTCGCCTACGGTGTCGCCCACAACGGTGGCCTTGTGGACATCGGAGCCCTTGCCGCCGAAATGGCCTTCTTCCACGTATTTTTTCGCGTTGTCCCATGCACCACCGGCGTTGGCCATGAACACAGCCAGCACAAAGCCGGCGCTGAGGCCGCCAATGAGCAAGCCAAGTACGCCACTGACACCGAAAATCAAGCCCACACCGATGGGAATGACAATGGCCAGCAACGAAGGCCAAACCATTTCGCGCTGGGCCGCTTTGGTGGAAATCATGACGCAGCGGCCATAGTCCGGTTCGGCCTGACCGGTCATGATACCCTTTATCTCACGGAACTGACGGCGCACCTCATCGACCATTTTCCCGGCGGCGCGACCCACGGCGTTCATGGTGAGGCCGCAGAAGACGAAGGCCATCATCGCACCAATAAACATTCCCGACAGGACTTTGGGGTTCATCAATGTGACATCGTAGTAAGCCATGAAATCCTGCATGGTGGCCTGTGCCACAGCGACGGAGCGTCCGCCGATTTCAAGCGTGTGCGTGCCGATACGTTCCAGCCCGATGCGTACCTCCTCCACATAGGAGGCCAGCAGGGCCAGACCGGTGAGCGCGGCAGAGCCGATGGCAAATCCCTTGCCCGTGGCGGCGGTAGTATTGCCCAACGAGTCGAGGGCGTCGGTGCGCCCCCGCACTTCCTCGCCAAGCCCGCTCATCTCGGCGTTGCCTCCGGCATTGTCGGCAATGGGGCCGTAGGCATCGGTGGCCAAGGTGATGCCCAGGGTAGAGAGCATACCGACAGCGGCCATGCCAATGCCGTAAAGTCCCATGGAGATGTTGGAAAACTCACCGCCCGAAGCCAGCAGGTAGGAGGCGATGATACCTAAAACCACGGCCAAAACGGGTACGGCGGTGGAGAGCATGCCCAAGCCCAAACCGGAGATAATCACCGTGGCGGCACCGGTCTGGCCGCTCTCCGAAACGCGCCGGGTGGGGCGGTAGGACTGCGAGGTGAAGTATTCCGTGGCTTGGCCTATGATGGTGCCGACGACGAGCCCCACGACAACGGTGCAACCCATCTGCCACCAGCAGTTGAGCCCCAAGAGCCACAACACGCCGAACGAACCGGCCGCCATGAGCACGCTGCTGAGCAGTGTGCCGGAGGAAAGCGAACGGAGCAGGGCGCGGATGTCGGCATCCTCGCGGGTGCGTACGGAATAAATGCCTATGATGGAGAAGAGTATGCCTATGGCCGCGATGAGCATGGGGGCGACCACGGCACGCAACTGCAGGCTGACATCGCAGGAAATCATGTAGGCGGCGGCTCCGAGGGAGGCCGTGGCCAAGATGGAGCCGCAATAGGACTCGTAGAGGTCGGCTCCCATGCCGGCCACGTCGCCCACATTGTCGCCCACATTGTCGGCTATCGTGGCAGGGTTGCGCGGGTCATCCTCGGGTATGTCGGCCTCCACCTTGCCCACGAGGTCGGCACCGACATCCGCCGCCTTGGTATAAATGCCGCCGCCGACACGGGCAAACAGTGCCTGGGTGGAAGCACCCATACCGAAGGTCAGCATGGTGGTGGTGATGATGCAGAGCTTAGTGGTGGGGAGGCTGCCGTCGGGAATGACGGCGTTGAGCAGAAGATACCAAAAAGAGATGTCGAGCAAGCCCAGTCCCACAACGACCAGTCCCATAACGGCTCCGCTGCGGAAGGCTATGCGCAAACCGCCGTTGAGCGAGGTACGCGCGGCGTGGGCTGTGCGAGCGGAAGCGGCAGTAGCCGTCTTCATGCCCAGATAGCCGGCCAGGCCGGAGAAGAAACCGCCCGTGAGAAAAGCAATGGGCACCCAGGCATTCTGCACCTGAAAGCCATAGGCCATGATGGCAAAAAGAAGGGACAGGCAGACGAAAACCAAAGCCACGATTTTGTACTGCTGGCGCAGGTAGGACATGGCACCCTTGCGTACGGCGGAAGCGATGTGCTGCATCCGTTCGGAGCCTTCTGACTTGGTTTTCATGTCGCGGTAGAAGTGCCACGCAAAGAGCAAGGCTACCACGGACGCTACGGGAACGAGCCAAAAGAGTTGTGTTTCCATATAAAAAAGATTGATTGGTAAAAAGGTTCTTAAAAGTGCAATTTCTCGCCATGGCAAAGCTCAAACAAGTTTGGCTTTGCTCATTTGGCTTAACGAAATCGTTCTAAAAAAGTGAAATTTCTCGCCAAGCCAAAGCGAGCAAGCTCTCTTTGGTCTTTTGGCTTAACGAAATCGTTGAAATGTCGGTGCCGGAAGGCAGGGACTGCATGGCGAAATTAACCATTTACCTTTTCCTAATCAATCTCGGAATATTAAAAAAAGTTGACACCGGAAAGAAACGGGAAAAGAGACATTTTTTGCGAAAGTCTGGTGTCAGGAAATGGGGCTGCGGGATGATGCAGAGAGCAAATAACACCCCGAAGAACGAACTACGGCTGCTGCTGTCAGGCGGGGTCATCGCGTTTTGTCAGCTCCCAGAAGGCCACGGCAGCAGCTGCGGCCACGTTGAGCGAATCAACCTGATGGGACATGGGGATGCGCACCACATAGTCGGCACGGCGGATGGTTTCGGCGGAAAGGCCGTCGCCCTCAGTGCCCATGACGATGGCCAAACGGGGCTCACGCCGCAGGTTGGGGTGGTCGATACTGACAGAATGGCGCGTCAGTGCCATGGCAGCTGTACGGAAACCTAACTCGTGCAACTGGGCAAGATCTGCATCGACCCACGTCCAAGGCACCAGAAAGACGGAGCCCATGGAAACGCGCACGGCACGCCGATTGAAAGGGTCGCAGGAAGTGGGGGTGAGCAGTACGGCATCAATGCCCAATGCGGCAGCCGAACGGAAAATGGCTCCGATATTGGTGGTATCGACAACGCCGTCGATGACTACCACACGGCGCGCCCCGGCACATACTGCCGAAACGGACACAGGACGTGGGCGGCGCATGGCGCACAGCACGCCGCGCGTCAAAGTGTAACCGGTCAGGCTGGCCAACAGCTCGCGCGAACCGGTATAGACGGGCACCGTCTGGGGCAAACGCGAAACGATGTCGGCCGCATCGCCTACAATATGGCGCCGCTCGCACAGCAAGGCCAACGGTTCCATGCCGGCATCTAAAGCTACACGAATTACCTTGGGACTTTCGGCGATGAAGATTCCGCCTGCGGGGTCTAATTTGTTGCGTAACTGGGCTTCGGTGAGCGAAGAGAACATTTCCACTCCCGGCTCCTGAAGCGATTGTATCTCAATAACGGGCATAACTAAATCTTTGATGAAAAAAGTGACGGTATGGCACGGTGTTCAAATATGACAGACTTTACATAAGGTTGGCTGCGTTCGGCATAACTCAAGCGAGCTTGGCTCTGCTCTCTTTCTTCCGTACACCTATTATATAATTAAGGCATAAACTGCACGCACTATGTGGTACAATGGTTGTGCCAGTGAGAGCAGAGCCAAGCTTATGCAAAATTACGCGGATTTTCAAAAAACAACCGTTTGCAGCTGTATTTCTTGGCAGAAATTGGTTCTTCCATGCCCTCTTGTGCATTTTTGTCAAGCTGTCAGTGATAAAAATTTATTGGAGTTGCATGTTTGGCACGCAAGTTGCTTAACATAGAGCGTTCCCTTCAAAGGGACTAATCCAACATTGAATAATAACAAATAAAAAGAAATACAATTATGGGAAAGATTATTGGTATCGACTTAGGAACTACAAACTCCTGCGTATCTGTTTTTGAAGGCAATGAGCCTACGGTTATCGCCAACAGTGAAGGCAAACGCACCACTCCTTCTGTGGTAGCTTTCGTGGAAGGCGGCGAACGCAAGGTGGGCGATCCTGCCAAACGTCAGGCTGTGACCAATCCGCTCCGCACCATCTACTCCATCAAGCGTTTCATGGGTGAGAACTACGACCAGGTGCAGAAAGAAATCGCACGTATGCCTTATAAAGTGGTACGCGGCGAAAACAATACGGCCCGCGTGGAAGTGGACGGCCGACAGTACACCCCGCAGGAAATCTCGGCAATGATTCTGCAAAAGATGAAGAAGACTGCCGAGGACTACCTGGGACAGGAAGTGACGGAAGCCGTGATCACCGTGCCCGCCTACTTCTCCGACTCACAACGCCAGGCCACGAAGGAAGCCGGACAGATTGCCGGTCTTGACGTGAAGCGCATCGTCAACGAACCTACGGCTGCAGCCCTCGCCTACGGTATCGACAAGGCCAACAAGGACATGAAGATTGCCGTGTTCGACCTCGGCGGCGGTACGTTTGATATTTCCATTCTGGAATTCGGCGGCGGCGTGTTTGAAGTGCTTTCGACCAACGGCGATACGCACCTCGGCGGTGACGACTTCGACCACGTGATCATCGACTGGCTCGTTCAGGAGTTCAAGAACGACGAAGGTGCCGACCTCTCCGCCGACCCCATGGCCATGCAACGCCTGAAGGAAGCTGCTGAAAAGGCCAAAATCGAACTTTCCAGCTCCACGACGACGGAAATCAACCTGCCGTATATCATGCCTGTAGGCGGTGTGCCCAAACACTTGGTCAAAACACTGACGCGTGCCAAGTTCGAGGCTTTGGCCCACAACCTAATCGAAGCCTGCAAGGCTCCGTGTGAAGCTGCACTGAAGGGTGCCGGACTTTCCACTTCGGACATCGACGAAGTAATCCTCGTCGGCGGTTCCACCCGTATTCCCGCTGTGCAGGACCTCGTGGAGAAATTCTTCGGCAAGGCTCCGTCAAAGGGCGTTAACCCCGACGAAGTGGTGGCAGTAGGTGCTGCCATCCAGGGTGCCATCCTCAACAAGGAGCAGGGTGTGGGCGACATCGTGTTGCTGGACGTTACTCCCCTTTCGCTCGGTATCGAAACGCTGGGTGGCGTGATGACCAAGCTCATCGATGCAAACTCTACCATTCCTTGTAAGAAGAGCCAGGTGTTCTCCACCGCTGAGGACAACCAGCCCGAAGTGACCATCCACGTGCTCCAGGGCGAGCGTCAGTTTGCCCGCGACAACAAGAGCATCGGCCGCTTCAACCTGGCCGGCATCGCTCCCGCACGCCGCGGCGTGCCCCAAATCGAAGTAACCTTCGACATTGACGCCAACGGTATCCTGAAGGTTTCTGCCAAAGACAAGGCTACGGGCAAGGAGCAGACCATCCGCATCGAAGCCTCCAGCGGCCTCTCGGAGGACGAAATCAACCGCATGAAGGCTGAAGCCGCTGCCAACGCCGAGGCTGACAAAAAGGAACGCGAACGTGTGGACAAGATCAACGAGGCTGACTCCATGATTTTCCAGACAGAGAACCAACTGAAGGAACTCGGCGACAAGTTGCCGGCTGACAAGAAGGGTGCCATCGAAGCCGCCCTCGGCAAACTGAAGGAGGCCCACAAGGCCCAGGACCTCGCCGCCATTGACTCGGCAAAGGCTGAACTCAACAATGCTTGGCAGGCTGCCAGTGCCGAGATGTACCAGCAGACTGGCGGTGCCCAGCCCGGCGCAGGTGCCGGCTTCCAAGGCGCAGAGCAGCCCCGTCAGGACAACACCGGTAGCAAGAATGACGACATCCAAGACGCCGAGTTCGAGGAGGTTAAATGAGACCGATAGGTAAAGACATAACAAAACGCTATCAAATAGCGTGTAGCTCAATGAGTTACACGCTATTTGCATTTTAGTTCGCCCGACATGGGCATAATCTAATGGGTGAAAGTCCCGAGCGCGCCCCGATAGCGGGAAGCGCATAGTCCGAGGCAACGGTGTCCACCGCGAGGGGAATCGGAAGGAAGCTAAGGACAAAAGTCTGGCTCCACG
>JALEYW010000006.1:0-13228 GCA_022773145.1 Bacteroidales bacterium | reverse complement strand
TTAGTTTCTTTTTTTGAGGGAGCATAGCGGGCTATGTGACCGAAAAAACAAGAAACTAAATGCGCCCAAGAGGGGACAGATGATATATGCAAACTTTGATTAATCATATAAATATAAACTAATTTTAAACACCTACTTATAATGAAGTCTACGACCGACATACAGGACGAAGCAGACCGCCGCCCCCATTGGCGTAGCCCTCATTATACATTATACATTTTATAATGCCCCTTTCGCGCGCGCGTATATACGGTTTTTATTTCCCGAAAAAAGCATTCACCCCTTCACACGATGCTCGTTTTCGTCTGATTTCCAAGAAGCTTGAGTGTGAAGGGTTGAAATTCAAAGCATTCACACCGAGGGTGAATGCAGGTGAAGGGTTGAAACATCAAGCCTTCACACCGGAAAGCCGCTGGCAATCAGGAGATAAACGAAAAAACGAGCCCTGCGCTGTGAATACTTGAAAATTCAAGCCTTCACACTTGAAGCCAATGATTTTCAATGGAAAACATGCCTTGTGTGAAGGAATGAATGTTTTTTTTCGAGAATAAAAAAAGCGTATAGAAAGCGTGAATAATTGGGGTTGGAAAGGGCAAATTGCCCCGTGCCCTTTTGGCAAGTGTTGTTCAGCTCACGAAGCTTCAGCCTTATCACCTCATCCCTCAAAAATTCATACAACGTGACAATAAATAGTTGAAGGGCGCAGCCTCCGAAAACGGGGTTACGCCCTGGGTGTGGATAATGGGAAAGGGGGGGGAAGACGGAGAGCGATAATTTTTGTTCCTGTCAACGGCTTAAATGTCCTGCGTTGAGGTCGGTACATCCGGCTTCCTGACCACGCACGACTCGAAGAGCTTGCGATAAAACCGGTGGCGACAGAGTGTGGCGGCACTGCCCAGGATAATCAGTTTGTAGCGCGCCCGGGTGATGGCCACGTTCATGCGGCGCAAATCCGAAAGGAAACCTATCCGCCCCTCCTCGTTGGCCCGCACCAACGACACGAGTATCACATCGCGCTCCTGCCCTTGAAACGCATCGACCGTGTTCACCGTAATCAACGGGCGCAACGGTTTCAAAAAGTCGTCCTTTTTGAGTAGTCCGCGCAAGTACTGAACCTGTGCGCGGTAGGGCGAAATGATGCCCATGTCCACCCGTTCGTCCAACAGCCGGCTGCGGCCCACACGCTCCACATAGTCGTGGAGCGCACGCAGCGTCAGTTGTGCCTCCGTGCGGTTGATGCGTCCGTAGTTCGTACCCACAAATTCCTCGCGGACAAACGTTTCTTCAGTCTGCTCCTTCTCCCCATCGTGCTCCGCCATCTCCTTCGACGTGTCCACCCACACGAGCGGCGTGTCCAGCTCATCGAGCAAAGAACGGTGGCGCACCTCCGGCGCAGCTTGGAGTTTGCCTTCATAAAACCACTCTGAGGAGAAACGCATCAGCGACTCGTTCATGCGATACTGCACCGTGAGCAGCCTGACACACTCCGGTTTCGTTTCGGCCAGGTGCTGCATCAGCGTACACCCCAGCCCGCCGCGCAGTGCCTCGGGACTTTTCAGCGTGGGCGGCAGTTGCTGATGATCTCCGGCGAAGATAACGCGGTCGGCGTGTTGCAGGGCAATCCAACAGGCCGCTTCCAGCGCCTGTGCCGCCTCGTCGATGAACAGCGTATGGAAATGTCGTCCGCAAAGCAACGAATGGGCCGCCCCGGTCAGCGTGCAGGCTATCACCCGCGAGCCATCGAACAACTCATGGCGAATGCGCGCCTCCTGCTCGTCGGCCCGCTCGCGCAGTCGGGCCACTTTTTGGTGGAAGTTGGCCGGTCTGCTATTCCTTCTCCCGGCATAGATCTGCCGGATGGTGCGCCTCACCTGCCAGAGCAAAGGATAGTCTGGATGGGCGGCGAAACGGTGCTCGTAAGTGCAGGCTAACATCGTATCGTTCACACGACTCGGATTGCCAATGCGCAACACGCTCAGGCCACGAGCTGCAAGCTGCGCGCAAATCCAATCGACTGCCGTGTTGCTTTGTGCACACACCATCACCTGGGGCTCGCGTCGCAACACCTCACACACCGCTTCGACCAGCGTGGTCGTCTTTCCTGTGCCGGGAGGGCCGTGAACAATCAGCGCATCGCGGGCGCAGAGCACATCGCGCACGGCCTGTTCCTGTGAGGGGTTGAGCCAGGGAAGACTGAGCGGCACGGCCGGCTGCGCACCCCAATGCAGCGGGGCCGGGGTGTGGAACACGTCGCGCAACTCCGCCACCCGGTTTCCCTTGGCCCGGATGGTACGTTGCAACGCATCGAACATAGTGCGATAGGAATAGTCGTCGAAACTCAGTTGCACCCCCGCCATTTCCAACTCCTGCAATCTACTCAGCGCCTCCTCCCCCGGGAGTTCCACCACCATGCGGTCAGGTTCAGCGAAGCTCACCGTGGACTGAAAATTCAGGTAACGGATTTCTCCGTTTCCACTGCGCGAAAAGAAACATACCTGACGGCCATATTCAAAGTTGTGTTCTATTTCCTCATCCGTCGTCCGGGATATTTCCACCACGAAGCGGTCCAGCGAGTTGTAATATCCCCGCCCCACTGTGATGGGAAACCAGCAATCGCCCCGTTTCACCTTGCGGTCAACGCCCATAACGGCCGTGTCGCGACGGAAAGCCGCTTTCTCAAATTCGTATTCCTTTTGCAGCAGGCTGTATTGTTGTTCTAAAGTTAAGGACATAGTATGCTTCAATCTTGCTTTTAAGTAAGTGTTTGAAGTCAGTAGGAACGATGTTCCACGCTTACGCCAATCATCCCGTTCGTTCCGAGCTTGAACTCCGCGGCTGCCCCCACACGCTCCTTGGGTTCACCCCAATACAACGGAAAGACGTTGTGGCGGAAACGGAGGTCCTTCTCCTTGGGCAGGAACGTTCGGCTGCCATAGGCGTAGAGCGAAACGCAGGAGTTGACCTTATAACCCACAATGCCCGCAATACCGGCATCGGTGCTGCGCCAGCCGCCCCAGTCCATGTGGTGGGCATACACGCCGGCTGCCACGGAGAAACGCCCCTTTATCGGCAAGGCATAGGCCATGGCCAACGATTGCCCGAACCCTACTCCGGAGGGGGCATGCTTGCCCAAGCCCACACTGAGACTCATGCCAAACTGGGCATTCAAGCCCTCGTGGAGCCGCCACGGCGTGCCGCCCCAATAGTCGGGAGCCCAGGAATAGCCCATCGGCGAACAGAAAAACGGAGAGGGCGAAGCCGGCAACAATGGCAGCGAGAGGTCGAAATCAGAGGGCGAAACGGGCAACGAAAGCGTATCCTCACGCAGGCTGTCGGGCGAGGCGTGCATAAATGCATCGTTAAAATCCCGCTTACGAGCGGTGTCGTCCGTCTGGGCCCAAACCAACGAGCCACAGAACAGCGCGAAGCAAAAAAGAAGGAAGCGTTTCATGATGCGGATGTATGAAGTCGCTGCAAATGTAGGCAGAAAAAGAATTGATAAAGGCAAAAAAGAATTTAATAAAGGCAAAGTAACAGGCGCAAACACTAATTTTGCCGCACTAACACCTCCCTCAGCATGGAAAACATCACTTCTGAAGCCATCGACCGACGACTGCACATGCTGGCAGAGCCGGATTATGCCGCCTTCAGTGCCAAGCTCATTCCCAACTTGAACCGTCCCTTGCTCGGGGTGCGCATTCCCCAACTGCGACAGTTGGCCAAAGCACTCTTACGCGAGAACCCCGACGTGGCAACCGGCGAGGCTTTCACCCACCTCAGCCATGAAAACATCGCCCTCCACGGCTTCGTGCTGGGCTATGCACGAATGGACTATGCCCTCTGGGAACCTCGCGTGGCGCAGCTCGTTCCCCTGCTCGACAACTGGGCCTTGTGCGACATGACATGTGCTTCGCTCACCCTCATCCGTCGCCACCGCAGCGAGGGATGGCGTTTTCTTCAGTCCTACTTGCGGAGCAGCGACGAATTCGGCCAACGCTTTGGTGTGGTGATGCTGATGGACCATTTCCTCACCGACGAGTGGGCCGACCGCGTGCTCGAAGCCTTTGTCCTTGTGCGGCCTGCGGGCTACTATGCCGCCATGGCCGTGGGCTGGGCCTTGCAAGCAGCTTTCATCCGTTGGCCCCGGCGCGTGTTTCCCCTGCTCTCAAAGGCGCAAGTCTGTGAGGAGAGCCGAAAAATGGCACGCAAAAAACTATTAGAATCGCGACGCACGCCCAACGAATGGCGCATGCGCATCAAAATTTTGGAAATATGAAAACGTGGTATAAATTCTTGACTCTTTGTTGCTGCCTGCTTTACGCCATGACTGCCGCCGGACAGACAACATTGCCGTTGCGCTACGTGCCATCCGACAGCGTGATGACCTGGGCCTACGGCGGACAGGACTTCCGCACCATGGCACAAACTGTCTGCCCCGGTGTGCGAGCCGCCCGATTGGAGCTGGCTCCCGGAGCCATGGACCATAAGAGCAAGGTGGAGGAAGTGTGGCAAAAGGTGCAGCCCGAACTTAACGTGGTGGGGGGCGGCGACGACGAACTCACCGACGGGCAGGGCTTGCCGGCAGCCTATGGCTTCAACCTCAACGGCCTGATGTGGCTCTTCACCGGCAAGGCAGCCCATGCCGACATGATGGAACGCAGCCTCTACAATGCCGTACTCCGCACCCTGACCGACAGCACTCTCGCCAAGCAACCGGAGGACCTGCGAGCGGCCGCCGAAGTGCTGATGGGCGTGCCGGGGGTGATTTACGCCACTACGAACGACGAGCGCGACTTCTTCGTGAACCTTTACACCAATGCCACGACCAACCTCTGCCTGCAACAGCACCACTTCGCCCTCGACCAAATCACCGACATGCCCCGGAGCGGACAAGTGAAGTTTCGCCTTTCCCGACTGGCAGAGCCCTTGCCCCTAAGGGTGCATCTGCGCATGCCGGACTGGGCTTCCAAACGCCGCCCTGCCTTGGCGGCATTCGCCTATGTCGACACCACGGCGTGCCTGCCCCGTATCTATGTGAACGGCCACGAGCAGGAAAAAGTGGTGCCCGATGCCGACGGTTATGTAGTGATTGACCGCGTGTGGCGTTCGTTGGACGAGATTTATATCGACTTTCCCCTTCAGCCTCAGTACGTTCGCCACGCCGCAGCCGCCACGGGACTCACCCGACGCGGCGAGCTGGCCCTGCAGCTCGGCCCCGTGGTCTACACGGTGGCCACGCCCACCAACGGCCACTACTTTGTGGCACACGAGCCGCTGCGCCTCTCTTCCCGCTTCACCCCTTCGGGCCACCCACAGTTGGAGGGTGATATGTTTCGCGAAGCCGGCACGCCGCAGGATGCCTCCGCACCGCGCGTAACGTTCGAGGCATTGCCCTATGCCGACGGTGCAGCCGGCCGGGTCTGGGTCAGGGAGATGCGATAAGTGTACCCTAATCTTTTATTTAAAAAAAATCATAAAAAAGTCCTGGACTATTTTTTACAAGTCCTGGAGTAGAAAAAAATAGTCCTGGAGTAGAAAATAATAGTTCACGGATTGAGGAGCGTACTCCTATTGATAGCCATTTTTCATCATTCCACGGCCTACTCAGACACCCACTCTTCCCCATAAAAAGCAAAGACAATGTTAGTATATCCCAACTGTAAAATCAACATCGGGCTTCGCATCGTAGAGCGCAGACCCGACGGATACCACAACCTGGAAACCATTTTCTACCCCATCCCACTCTACGACAACCTGGAGTTTAAGGAGCTGAAAAATGAGGAGGCGCCTTACCGCCTCAGCCTGGCGGGAGTGCCACTGGCAGGACGCGACGAGGACAATCTGGTGGTGAAGGTTTTCATAGCTCTGAAAGAAGAGTTTAACCTCCCCCCCCTGGAGATTTTTCTCTACAAGCATATTCCCACCGGTGCAGGACTGGGCGGAGGAAGCAGTGATGCGGCAGCGATGATGACTGCGCTGAACGAAGCTTACGACTTGCAACTGTCGCAGGCTGAGATGGAAAGGCGCATGGCCGCTTTCGGAGCCGACTGTGCGTTTTTTGTAGCAAGCCGTCCGGCATTTGCCACGGGCATCGGCGACAAGCTGTCTCCCACCCCGCTGTCGCTGAAGGGAAAATATATCCTACTGGTCAAGCCCGAAGTGTTCGTATCGACCAAGGAGGCTTATGCCCACGTGGTGCCAAGAGCAGGCGGAACGTCGCTCAACGAGCTGGTCCAAGCTCCCATGGAACAATGGCGCGAAACGATAGTCAACGAGTTTGAAGCCTCTGTGTTTCCCGCCCATCCGCAACTGGCGGCCATCAAACAGACACTCTACGACATGGGGGCACTCTATGCTGCCATGAGCGGAAGCGGCAGCACGATGTTCGGTATCTTCGACCGACCCACGCCCGAAGCCGCACAGGTGTTCAAGGACGCTTTTGTGTTCAACAAAAAACTTATCAAATGATTTACTGCTTTTCAGGCACAGGCAACTCGCTCCGGGCGGCACGACTGCTGGCTCAGGAGTTGAAGGATGAGGTGGTACTCATGACGGAAGCAGCCCCCGAACGTATCTCTGCAGACAAGACGCAGACATTGGGCTTCGTCTTCCCCGTTTACGCCTGGGGGCTGCCCCGAGTGGTAAGCCATTTCATCCGCCAGCTGCCTCCGGCACCTAAAAACGCCCCGCGCCACGTATATGCGGTGCTGACCTGCGGCGATGACATAGGCTGTACAGACCGACTGCTGCGCAACGCACTGAAAGAACGCGGCTACAGGCTCGCAGCCGTCTACTCCGTACAAATGCGCAACACCTACGTGTGTCTGCCGGGCTTCGATGTGGACTCCCCCCGCGTGGAGCAATCCAAAACGGCCGAGGCGGAAAAGAGGTTGCACGCCATTGCCCGCAACATTGCACACCAACGGCCGTCAAGCCCCGAAGATGTGGTGCCCGGCAGCTGGCCCCGACTGAAAAGTTACGTCCTGCGTCCGCTGTTCAACCGTTTCCTCACCTCCGACCGCCATTTCCACGCCGACACCTCGCTGTGTACCGGCTGCGGACGCTGCACCCGACTCTGCCCGTTGCACAACACCCGGCTCGACCCCGTGGCGCGCACACCCCTGTGGCGCAGCCATTGCACGCACTGCTTAGCTTGTTACCACTGCTGCCCGCACCATGCCATCAGTTACGGAAAATTTACGAAGGGAAAGGGACAAGTCGCGATAAATATATAACTTCGCACGCCGCGCCGAACCGGTTCGACAAACCGGTCCGACACATTTTATTGACCACAACTAAAACATATCACGAAGAATGAACAACGAATGGTTTGAATGCAAGGTGAAATACGAGAAAACCATGGAAAATGGTTTGGTAAAGAAAGTCAATGAACCTTACTTGGTGGATGCACTGAATTTTACCGAGGCCGAACGCCGCATCATCGAGGAAATCACTCCCTTCATGACGGGCGTGTTCGAGGTGAGCGACATCAAACGCGCCCGCTACGCCGAGATTTTCGAAGCTCCCGGCGACGACAGCGCAGACCGATTTTTCCGCGCCAAACTGGTATTCATCACATTGGACGAAAAGAGCGGAAAAGAAAAGAAATCTTCCCAAAACCTCCTCATTCAGGCCGCCGACCTGCGCGATGCCATCAAACGACTCGACGAAGGCATGAAAGGCTCAATGATGGACTACACCATCGCTTCCGTTACCGAAACGGCCATCATGGACATCTTCCACTATGTGCAGGCCAAACGGGAGAGCTACATCCCCGAACAAGAGAAAGCGTAAACCGGGGGCTTCATCACCTCAGACAACACACACATGGTACATCTTCAAGAAATCAAAGCCGACATCCGCCCCGGCGTGGAGCTGGTAGCAGTGTCCAAATACCACCCTGCCGAAGCCATCCGCCAGGCTTACGCAGCAGGGCAACGGGCGTTCGGCGAGAGCCGCGTGCAGGAGCTGCAAGCCAAACGCCAAGAGCTGCCCAACGACATCGAATGGCATTTCATTGGACACCTGCAACCGAACAAAGTGAAGTATATCGCCCCCTACATCTCGCTCATCCATGCCGTCGACAGCTTCAAACTCTTGCTGGAAATAGAGAAACAAGCTGCCAAAGTAGGACGCATCATACCCTGCCTCTTAGAACTGCGCGTTGCACAAGAAGCCACAAAATATGGCTTCACGCCTGCCGAATGCACTGCCATGCTCGCCGAAGGCCAATGGCGGAACCTTCACCACGTGAAGCTGTGTGGCATCATGTGCATGGCTTCCCACACAGACGCCACCGCCCAAATTCGCCAAGAGTTCCACACCGCTTACAGCTATTTCCAGGAAGTCAAAGCGCGTTTCTTCGCCGACGCCCCAGCCTTTTGCCAACGCTCATGGGGCATGAGCCACGACTACCACCTCGCCATGGACGAAGGTGCCACCATGGTACGCATCGGCTCCGCCATCTTCGACTGAACACGGCGAACTTCGCAAACCCCGGGTCCTGAAGGAGGAAACACAGCTATCGGCCTACGATATTCACTCCCGCCATCCGGCTAAAAAAATAGAGGAGCAGACAAGGGAAAACTGACATGAGACGCCTAAAACCTTTCATCTCCATGATTGAGAATTGCTTTAGGGCAGTAGATTATGAGGTGAACTCAAAAGTGTTGTGGACTTCTGATTATGGTGTTCCGCAAAACAAAAACCATTTTTTCATGGTTGGCAATCGCCACGGCATAAAGTACGAGTTTCCTGAGCTTTATAAATAATATGAACTCAAAGTTTCTTACGAATTATACAGACACAACGTTTCTCGCTACTATCCAATCGAACCTGCGAGAGTGTGTTTCATTCAGCTTTTCTGTGAGTTTTATCAAAAAGGCAGGATTGATTTTGTTGGCCAATGACATAAAGGCTGCTATTGAACGTGGAGCAGAGGGCCAACTGATAACTTCGACCTATCAGAACTTTACGGATGTAGAATCGTTGAATTTCTTCTTGCGATTGGCTCTGACATATTCTAATTTTGAATGTCATCTGGATGATGAATGTTTTGTTGATAGTAAGAGTTACAGTACTAATGGTTTTCACACCAAAGGGTACATCTTTGACTTTGGTAACCGCCAGGAGATTATTGTGGGGTCATCAAATATAACTCGCTATGCCTTGCTGAAGAATATAGAATGGGACCTTGTTGTACAATGCCAAAGGAATGACGAGGTTTACGCAAACATAATGGCAGAGTTCAATGAGTTGTGGAACGAGACAAAACCCTTGGAACAGGAACTCATAAATGCTTATGCTCAGAAGATAAACTTCGCCATCGAACGTTGGGATATGGATTACGACCTCGTGGAGCAACGAATCCAACCAAACTTCATGCAAAAGAAAGCTCTGAGGGAACTGAACAGGAATAGAGCCATTGGTGTAAACCGATCGCTGGTCATTTCAGCAACAGGTAGTGGCAAAACTTATCTGGCGGCTTTTGATGCATTGAATTTCAATCCGCAGAGACTCCTTTATGTCGTACATGAGGGTTCTATCCTTCGCAAATCACTTGAAACTTTCCAAGAGGTTTTTAACGGGTTGAAATATTGCGGTATGTATTCGGGCGAAGCAAAGGAACTGGATGCTGACTTCATCTTTACAACAAATGTATCGATGTGTAAGTCGCTGGAACTCTTTGGCAAGAAGGAATTTGATTACATCATCATCGACGAATGTCACCATGCCGTAGCCGATACATACAAGCGTATCATTGAATACTTTGAACCGGAGTTTCTACTTGGCCTTACTGCCACAGAGAATCGAATGGACAACAAGGATGTTGTAGAGCTGTTTGGCAACAACATACCATACGAACTTCGGCTGCGTGACGCTATCATCAACGACCTCATCGTGCCATTCCACTACTTTGGAATACGTGATGAACTTGTGAACTATGGACTTACGGATTCCGAGGAAAGACGAATGATTTCGCAAATCTCTACTCCCGAGAATTGTCAGTTCATCCATCAACAGATAGAGAAGCATCGTGAAGAGGGACAGAAACTCAAAGCTCTTGCTTTCTGTCGCAACATCCAACATGCACGCATGATGGCTGATAACTTGGGAGATTATTATCACACAGCTTATCTAACTGGAAAGAATAAGACCGGTGAGAGAATACGTGCCTACAACGATCTGCAAAGCGACCAGAAAGATTTAGAGATACTCTTTGCCGTAGATATTCTGAACGAGGGTGTCGATATTCCAGGCGTCAACATGGTGCTGTTCCTTCGACCTACGGAGTCAAGTACCATATTTATCCAGCAACTTGGTCGTGGCCTCCGTAAGTATACGAATAAACCATACGTCACAATCCTCGACTTCATTGGAAACAGCTACAAGCGAAGTGTACATATTGCCCTTGCACTTGGTAGTTTATCGCGAAACTACATCCTTGAGAAAAAACTACTCAAATCAATGGTGCGTGAGGATTTTGCATGCCTTGGGTTGAAAGAATATGGTGTTGAGATTCATATTGACGATCTGTCAAAGGAAGAGATTATCAGCTACATTGATTCGGAAAACTTCAACAGAATCAAATACCTTAAGAATGACTACAACAATTTCAAGAGTTTCCTCAAGACTCCTTCTTATCCAAGGCATGTTGATTATCTTAATAGCGACTATGCACCGAACCTGTTGAAGTTTATGAAGATCAAAGCCCCGGGGTATGGTAAGACTGAGTCGTATTACAACTTCCTAAAGCATGTAATCATGGAAGAAACGTTGCCGTCATTTACGGAAAAACAGATACGTGCAATAAATTATCTCTCAAGCCTTCTGCCCCTTGTCAGACGTCATGAGTACATGATTGTAAAACAAATATTTGGTGGTGAAACTAAGGAAAACAAGATTACAAGTATACTGAATGACGAAATCCCCAAATGCACGGACGAACATGTTGACCATGCACTCAGATTTATGCAAGAGGGCGGTGTGATTGTACGTTCTAATGGTGAAGTTTCATTTGCGTGTGAACTTGAACCTGAATTTATCGATTATGTCGAAGACCTGTTGGAATATGGTTTGAAGCAATATTGTGCCCGTTATCAGAATGAAGAGGATTTCCTCTTGTGGCAGGATTATCGTCAGGATCAGGCTTTACTCAAGATTCTGGAGAATCCGAAGCACAACCAGTATGGCACATATTACAAGAATGGCAACATATACATTTTTGCAGGTCTCAAGAAGGATGATACTGTTCAAGAGCATTTGAATTACAAAGACAAATTTCTTGATGACGAGACGTTCCAATGGGAAAGTATTGCTCACATCAAAGAGAAGGACGAAAATCTTCAGAAGAATGCGAAACAGGCTTTTGTCTTTGTAAGAAAAGTAGAAAGCGAGAATGGAATAACACTTCCTTTTACATTTGTCGGTACTGGGCAGTTGCACAATCCTCGTAAAGGAGTAACCGATAATGGTTCAATCCTTTATGACATACACATGGACAATAAACTTCCTGAAGAACTAATGGAGGACTTCAAATGGATAGCATAATAATGAATAAACGTAAACACATAGTGGTCGTTGCAGCCATCATCGTTCGTGACGGTCGCATCTTCGCCACTCAACGTGGGTATGGGAGTGGAAGGATTGGTGGGAGTTCCCGGGAGGAAAAAAAAGACGAAAAAAAGTTTTTGCGGGCAAAGTTGGGCTAAGTTCAATCCTTTTAAACTTCAGGTTCACGCTGGATATACCTATTATCCGCAGCGCCAATTTCGTTTGAGACCTTGCGAACCGTTGGTTGAATATATCAATTCTTTAAAGTGCAATTTTCTTTGAAATCAATTGGATTTGACTAATCGGACGCTGAATTGAAGGTCTTTTGAAGCACTTCCGGTATCTAAGGTCTTATCATTGTAGAACGTAAAGAATCGACCTTTTGTTTCATCCAGACTATCACTTGTCCAATAATATCCATCTTTGCCTCCTTCTGTATACAACAGATTAGTATAACCGCCTGGTAAAAACATTACATTGTCAGGCTGCTTTCCATAAACGAGTGTACTTTCTCCTTTGCCATATACCATAAACCCACTGACTCCCCTCACCACAGCTGGAATCCATATACAGTTTTGCATTAGTTCTTCCCATTCTGCTAAAGTGGGCAACCGATATCCCTCTTCGTTTATTTTGATTGCATCAGCATGGTTCATTACGCTGCCGGCTCCTTCTATATTGGAAGCGTTGTAATTACAACTTGACCATTTTACGGAAAGCCCCATATCAATATCTTTTTTTCTATCGGGCTTCTTGAAGTGACATCTATCAGGGTGGACCTTAGGAACCCGCGCCTACTATCATTGAAAACAGCGCTGACTTTATCGTTTTTTTCTGAAGCTACGATTTTCATGTTGAGTGCCTCTACGTAAAACATGGCTGCATCCGAAAACAGGCCTTCTTCTTCATATAATAAACCCATGAGCGCACAAGCTTCCATGACTCCCTCATCGGCTGCTTGAGCTAAAAGATTAAATGCCTGACTGCGCTCGTGCTGATTTTCAGAACCTATATAGGTAAGTGCCTTTTGATACTTTTCCAAAGCCAACATCGCCTGACTGGTTGAAGTTTGAGCATAGATGGGAATATTCACCCATATCATTAACAACAAAAAGGGTACAGAAAGTTTCACAATGTTTTGACTTTTCATGCTGTATATGGTTTTTAGTTTTTTTGGATGAAAATTTGACTTCGTTTCAACAGACGTTTTCTCGCCAAGCCCAAGTGAGTAAGCTCCCTTGGGTCTTTTGGCTTAACGAAAACGTTCTTAAAGGACAACCCTATAAATGCAAAAAGCGTGAAACCGGGCTGGTAGCACGCTTTCTGCGTATTATTTATGCTGTGTTTCGTTTTCTTTCTCGAAATTTTACTTCACCTCCTCGAAAACGACTTTAACTGACTATCAATGCGTTAGCACCGGATGTTGCACATATGTCGCAAAAACGGAAACAACCATTGATAATTAACATGTTACAAAATCACTGCGAAGGTATATATTTCTCCCCAAACAACCAAAAGAAAACACAGAAAAAAATGGTTCATCCGACATTTCGAGTGATGAACGCAAAAATATATAGTCAAAAAAGAAAACCGCTGAACTTGTTGTATATTTGAATAACCACTAAAAAATATATAACGATGAACAGCAGTTTTCTATATTACGCTTGGGGGCTTT
>JALEYW010000043.1:0-23493 GCA_022773145.1 Bacteroidales bacterium | reverse complement strand
CCTACAATTGAGAAGTAGTTCAATATCTCTGACGGCAATACAACGCTTGCCAGCATCTGCATGTAATTCGTTTCCATGCTGCAAAACAACAAATAGTTCGGCCTCTTACCAAATTATTCCCCACTAAATTTCTACTGTGCCCTGATAACCGAGTTACGCAGTAACCAGGTGGCAGGGCCAGAGTGCCGTGTTGGGAAAACAAATAAGACTGTAACCGGAAAGTTACAGTCTTTTAATAGGATATTGTGGGCGCTGACGGATTCGAACCGCCGACCCTCTGCTTGTAAGGCAGACGCTCTGAACCAGCTGAGCTAAGCGCCCTCACTCATGAGGTATGTAATTGTCGTTTCATTTTGCTTGGATGTGGGCGCTGACGGATTCGAACCGCCGACCCTCTGCTTGTAAGGCAGACGCTCTGAACCAGCTGAGCTAAGCGCCCGTGTGCATCTGCAAAATGTTGACTTCACTGTGTTGTTGGCGTTGTGGGCGCTGACGGATTCGAACCGCCGACCCTCTGCTTGTAAGGCAGACGCTCTGAACCAGCTGAGCTAAGCGCCCGGAGAAATGAAACTTGGCATTCCATTTCCGATGTGCCATTACACGGTGATGTGGGCGCTGACGGATTCGAACCGCCGACCCTCTGCTTGTAAGGCAGACGCTCTGAACCAGCTGAGCTAAGCGCCCGTGTAATTTTCCATGAAACGTATTTGTCAGCGTGTGAACATTCCGAAACTTCTGTGCTGTCTGCATCTTCACTTACAGCCAGTTGCTTGGCTCTCGTTTGAGCATTGCTTTAAGTCGCGGCTCTCGTTTCTTTTGGAAAACGGTGCAAAAGTACGGGCTATTTTTTATATGACAAAATGTTTGCATGATTTTTTGAATTTTTTTTGTGATGTACTGCTGATGAACTTCTGATTTCTGACTTGTGACCGCATGAACTTGTATGTACTTGCGATACGCTTGCATCGCGTCGCTTGCCCTGTCTGGTGCTGACGTGCCGGATGGCGTTTCCGCGCAGAGTCCTTAGGTTGTGCTTCACAAGTCCGGGAGTAGGATGAACAAGTCCCCGAGTTGTAAATTCTATCCTTGGACTTGTTGTCGCAATCTCCTTGACAGTCCCCACCTCTCACGCGCGTATATTAAATACGTAATTTCCCCCTTCAGAAAAACGTTCAATCATTCATTAGGGTGTGTTTCTTGCTTGATTTTCAATGGTTTTTATGATGAATGTTTTATTTTTAAAACTGTCATAGACTGAGGCTTTCGTTATTCATGAATTAAAAAGGCGCCGGTCGTAAGGTTGTGATGTTTTATCTGTTGTTTTGTCTATGGTCGGGCTTTTGCTTTTGCCGTTTGGGCGTATACCATTCGATGAACATCAATGAAACTTTCTATTGGTCAAACATTCATACGTAAAAGTACTGATATTCAGAGTAAAAAAATCTGCTTTATGAATGAATGAACGTTTTTTTCGCCGGTTAAAATACGTATAGAGAGAAGGGGAAATACGGTTGTGAAGCTGAAATCCGGTAAACATAATCGGACTGGCAGTACGTGTGTGGTGTCATCCTGCCATCTGCCATCAGCCTTCTCGTTGCTTGAAGGCGTGGCCGGAAACAGAGAGGGCCAGTTTCAGAGCTTTCACTGTTTCCTCTGAAGTGTCTGTCCATTGGTATTCATCATTGGTAGCCATTCCCATGTGAGCGTCCTGCAAACGAAATCGCATGTTGCTTTTCATCAGACCTTTTGCCGAAGCATGTATTTCTTGTGCACCGGTTTCTCTGATGATGCGTTGCACATTGCTCGGTGTGATGCCGCAACCGGGCATGATGATGATACGCCCGGCGGCCTGCTTGATGATTTGCTGCAGAAGGGGGATGCCAGCTTCTGCCGTGGCGGCCTGTCCGGAAGTGAGCACACGCTGAAAGCCACAGGCGATAATTTGTTCCAAAGCTTCATGCGGTCGGGCTGCGAGGTCAAACGCACGATGGAAGGTCAATGAGAGGGTTGGGGCTTCGTTACGGCACACTTCCATGAAGTCCGTATCGATCCGGCCATCGGCGGTCAGTGCCCCCACCACAATGCCGTCGGCACCCAGTTCCCGGGCGCGGCGGATGTCGGCCAACATCACCGCCTTTTCCATTTTGCTGTACAGGAAATCACCGGTGCGCGGTCGTATCAACACGTGTTTTTTGAAGCCCTCCATGCCGCAGGCAGCCTCCATGAGTCCGGCAGACGGTGTCAGCCCGCCGGTTTCAAGGCTGCTGCAAAGTTCAACGCGATGGGCGCCTCCCCGGCGGGCAACCTCCACACCGGTGACGGTTCCGGTGCATATTTCCAATATCATTTCGTGAGTGCTTTTAGTTAGTGAATGTTTTAGTTCCGTGTTGCGAAGGTAGTAACTTTTCATCGGAAAAAGCACGAAAAGCGAGCTTTATCGGCGTGTCGCAAGGTAGGGTGAGATGAAAAAGAAGAATGCTGGGTGTGATTTCACGCTTTGGGCGGCGTTTCGTGAAGAATATATTTATACTTTTGCAGGAGTGATGTGGCAAAGCATAGCCTTGTTCGTGTTCGCTTTCCGTGAAAGAACTTTGGATTGGTTGTAAGCACATCTCCAAAAATATAAATTTAATCTCGACCATACATGAAGAAATATGTTCACGACCTGCCGGTGGTTGCAGTGGAAACTCCGCGCAAGGATTACGTACTGCTGAAGCTCTGCCTGCCTTCCGGTGCGCTGCCGGAGATGCTTCCGGGACAGTTTGTTGAAGTGCAGGTGGCCCATTCACCTCAAACCTTCTTGCGCCGTCCTATTTCCATCAATTATGTCGATGAGGACCGGAATGAGTTGTGGCTGTTGGTTCATGTGGTAGGAGAGGGAACACGCGCTTTGTCGCAGTTGCAACCGGGCGATACGCTCAACTGTGTTTATCCGCTGGGAAACGGTTTCTCTACGGACTATCCTGCAGGTGCCAAAGTGTTGCTTGTGGGAGGCGGCGTAGGTACGGCTCCGCTGTTGCAACTGGGTAAATGTCTGCGCCGCAAGGGCTGCGAGCCCACTTTTCTCTTGGGAGGGCGCAGTGCGCAGGACCTCATGCAGCTGGAGCAGTTCGAGCAGTTCGGCACCGTTTGCGTCACCACCGAGGACGGTACGTTGGGCGAGAAGGGCTTCGTGACAAACCACAGTGTGTTGGAAACATTACAGTTTGATGCAGTGGCTACTTGTGGCCCCAAGCCCATGATGATGGCCGTGGCCCGTTGGGCGCACAGCGTGGGCGTTGCCTGCGAAGCTTCACTTGAAAATCTGATGGCTTGCGGACTGGGCGCCTGTCTGTGCTGTGTGGAAAAAACGGCCGGAGGCCACAATGTCTGCGTTTGTAAAGAAGGTCCCGTGTTTAATACAAAACTATTGTCATGGCTCAATTAAATGTAAAGGTAGGCGGATTGGATTTGAAAAATCCCGTGATGACGGCTTCCGGCACCTTTGGCTACGGCTTGGAGTTCGCCGATTTTGTTGACTTGAACCGCCTGGGCGGGTTTATTGTCAAGGGAACCACTTTGGCACCGCGCGAAGGCAACGATTATCCGCGCATGGCGGAAACCCCTTCGGGCATGCTCAACTGTGTGGGATTGCAGAACAAGGGAGCCGATTATTTCTGTGAACAGATTTATCCGCAGTTGAAGGATTTGCAGACCAATGTGTTGGTCAACGTGTCCGGACATTCGCCCGAGGACTATGCAGCCTGTGCTGCCCGCATCGCTGCGCTGCCCGCCATTCCGGGCATCGAGCTGAACATATCCTGCCCCAATGTGAAGAGCGGAGGCATGGCCTTTGGTGTCACCTGTGAAGGAGCGGCAAGTGTGGTGCGGGCAGTACGAAGCGTATACGATAAAACCTTGATAGTAAAGCTTTCGCCCAACGTAACGGATATTGCCGAAATAGCTCGTGCCGTGGAAGCCGAGGGAGCCGATAGTGTTTCGCTCATCAATACCCTCATGGGCATGAGTATCGATGTGGAGCGCAGGTGCTCGCGGCTGAGTATCGGTACGGGAGGCTTGAGCGGTCCGTGTGTGAAGCCCGTTGCGCTGCGCATGGTGTGGCAGGTGGCCAAGGCCGTGAAAATTCCCGTGGTCGGACTGGGCGGCATCATGAACGCCACCGATGCCATAGAATTTATGATGGCCGGTGCCACGGCTATCGAGATTGGCACTGCCAACTTCATCGACCCAGCCGTGACCATGAAGGTGATTGACGGCATGAACGAGTGGCTCGATGCGCATGGCGTGGCCGATGTACACGACATTATTGGCTGCATTTCCTGACGCTACAGGTTGGCAGCGCAGTTCGGGTTTCGCAGCTTTTCCCCCATCTGTTCATTTTTCTCATTCCATACTTCTATGAAAAATCTTCTCATCATTCTTTTCGCTTTGTGCCTCTTCCCTTTCCAGACCCAGGCTCAAAAGCCAGTGACCGAGCGTTATGCCGCCGGCACTGTACCCGTGGTGGACGGTTTCGTCCGTTTTGAGCGCACTTACAGCCTGCAAGGCAAAAGCCGCCGGCAAATTGCTGAAATCATCAAGGACTTCGTGCAGCGCGAACTGGTGGACGGCCCCGAACAGTTGCCTCAGGCACGGATTACGGAGTATGACCCCGAAACGGGCACCGTGGCGGCCAGCATCGAAGAGTATATGTATTTCAAGCGTACCAACTGGCAGATTCACCGCGTGCGTTTCTACTATCAGTTTGTGGCGCAAATACAGGACGGCCAGGCTCATGTAGAACTGCGCCGCCTGCACTATCGCTACGACCCGGAGGTAACCGCCGGAGACTTCGACGATGACCGCCGGGCGGAGGACTGGATTACCGATGAGCACGCCTTGACAAAGAACGGCACCAAACTGGCTCGCATCAGCGGCAAATTCCGTACGCATACCATTGACCGCAAGGACGAACTCTTCGACCATTTGGCAAAGGCTTTTGCCGAGTAAAAGTAAGTGGCGTTTTTGGGCGCAAAAGTCTGGCGGATACTCCTATTTTTAAATGCGTATATTATAGTAGTTTCCAAAAACTTTGTACTTTTGCCTGCGTGGTGTAGGCGACACCGCGCTTACATTCCGAATCTTTATTTTTCCCTCATATAAATAAATCATTATGACTATTGAAACTTGCGATTTTAAGGGCAAGAAAGTGATTGTCCGTGTGGACTTCAACGTGCCTCTTGATGAAAATGGTAAAATTACCGACGATACCCGTATCCGTGGTGCGCTGCCCACACTGAAGAAGGTGTTGGCCGACGGTGGCGCGCTGATTATCATGAGTCACATGGGCAAGCCCAAAGGTAAGGTGAACCCGAAGTTCTCCTTGAAACAGATTGTGGAGGCTGTGAGCCAGCACCTCGGCGTGCAGGTTCAGTTTGCTCCCGACTGCGCCAAGGCTGGCGAGGCTGCTGCAGCCCTGAAGCCCGGCGAAGTGCTCCTGCTGGAGAACCTCCGTTTCTATCCTGAAGAAGAAGGCAAGCCCGTAGGCATTGACAAGGAAGATCCCGCTTATGCCGACGCCAAGAAGGCCATGAAGGAAAGCCAGAAGAAGTTTGCCGAGGTGCTCGCTTCTTATGCCGACATCTATGTGAACGACGCTTTCGGTACGGCTCACCGCCGCCACGCTTCCACTGCCGTGATTGCCGACAGCTTCGATGCTGACCACAAGATGCTGGGCTATCTCATGGAGAAGGAAGTGCAGGCCGTTGACAACGTGCTCAACAACATCAAGCGTCCATTCACTGCCATCATGGGTGGTTCCAAGGTTTCGACCAAGATCGGTATCATCGAAAACCTCATGGACAAGGTGGACAACCTGATTCTTTGCGGCGGTATGACTTATACCTTCGCCAAGGCCCGTGGCGGCCATATCGGTGTTTCTATCTGCGAAGACGACAAGCTGGATCTGGCTCTCTCCATCATTGAGCAGGCCAAGGCCAAGGGCGTAAACCTCGTGCTGGGTACTGACTGTGTGGCTGCCGACTCTTTCAGCAACGATGCCAATACGCAGGTGGTGCCTGCCGGAGCTATTCCCGAAGGCTGGGAAGGGCTTGATGCAGGTCCTGAAACGCGCAAGCTCTTCGCCGATGCTATTGAAGGTTCCAAGACCATTCTTTGGAACGGTCCTGCCGGCGTATTCGAGTTTGACAACTTCACCGGCGGCTCCCGTGCCATTGCCGATGCCATTGCCAAGGCTACTGCCGAGGGTGCTTTCTCGCTCATCGGTGGCGGCGACTCTGTAGCTTGCATCAACAAGTTCGGCATGGCCGACAAGGTTTCTTATATATCTACTGGTGGCGGCGCATTGCTCGAAGCCATCGAGGGTAAGGTGCTCCCCGGCATTGCTGCCATCAAGGGATAACATCTTACGCCGGATGATTTATTGACACAAAGGCCCGCGAGCCAAGCAACGGCTTCGCGGGCTTTTATTTTGACTATTGGCGAAAAAGCGTTTCTAATTTACTCGTTCATGTCTACTCTTTTCAAAGGCCACAGCCTGTTCCTTATTGCGCTGTTGCTGCTCATGTCTTGTCAGAAGCAAGCCCCCGTGGCCGCACCGCAGCCTTCCGAAGCCCAGCCCGCTGACACCGTGCTGCGGTTAGCGTTGGTGCCCAATCGGGACTGCCTGCCGTTCTATTATGCCGGGCAGTCCGGTATTTTCCGCCGCTTGGGACTTCACGTGCAGATAACCACGTATCGCTCACAACTGGAGTGTGACACCGCGCTGCTGGGACAGTCGGCCGATGTGGGATGGACGGAACCTGCGTATCTGCAAGCCTACGGCAAAAAAGCCGGCCGCGTAACTACCCTTTGGCAGACCGCGACGGCTTGGCAGCTCTACGTACCGAAGAAATTGCGCATAGCCAAAGTAAAAGACATAGTCGGACGTACCGTGGCTGCAAGCCGGCATTCGGCCGCTTTGACCACTATGGAACAAGCTTTAAAAAGGGGCGGTATTCAACTGAGTGATGTGTATTGTACACAAGTCAATAACCTGAAGTTGCGCACCGGCATGTTGACATCCGGTCAAGTGGATGCTGCCATGCTTTGTTGGCCCTACGGTTCCTGGGCTTCTGCCGGCGGTTGTAAGGTGCTATATACAGGGAAGGCGGAGGAGAAAAACGGTTGTTTCGTGGCACGAGAAAAGTGGCATAAACTACCTCGGGCAAGTCGGCAAGTGGAGTTGCTGCAAAAGGCTCGGAACATGGCACTCGACTCGTTGCGTCAAAAGGGCAATGCAGCTTATTCTGCCATCTTGCAACGCGAATACGGACTGCCGGCTTCGGTGGCCGACACCATCAAATATTGAGTTTGTTATATCTGATAGTTCATGGACAAATCCCAATCAGACACCTACAAATACCTCTTGGCCGATGCCCGCAAGGCATTAGCAGACAATCGTTTGTTTTCGGCTCTCGAATCGCTGCGTGGCATGGCTACTCTCCTGAAAGCAGGCAGTGAGGCCGACGAGTTGGCGCGCCTGACCGAAGCCTATCGGCAACTGTTGGACTATATGGTGCGCGGAGCCGCCGACCCGGCGCGAAACGCCATGTATCGCAATTTCGTGGTGCGAGCTTACGAATTGAGCACTGCATTGGAACGACGTGGCGAACTGGCAGAAGAATCGTCCTTTTATGCCCTTACATATCGTAAGCTTTCACCCCTCCGCGAGGGTTTTTCAGGTGAGCAAATGCTGCCGCAATCCGGATGGTCAGAGCAGGAGCTTTTCAATCTGTTGTGGCTTTCGGCACCTTTTACTCCTGCTGAAGAGGCAGCGTGGAGCGATTGGTTCACTACGCCTCGGGATGATGATGCATTGTATAGATCCTGTTTGGCTGTCAGTGCGCTTACGCTGAGTGCGATGCGCTTTTTCGATGTGGCGAAGTATCGCATCCTGATTGACTTGTGCCTTTCTTCTGATGTCATGTTGAGGGTGCGCGCCATGGTGGGCCTGATTTTTGTGCACTTAATCCATGCAGAGCATGTGAATTTCTATCCCGACGTAGTGTCGCGTTTGCAGCTGTTGTCCGATGCCGCCGGTTTCCGGCAAGAGATTGAGCTGTTGCAAGCCCAACTTTTCCTGACTCTCGAAACGCAACGCATTGAGCAAGGATTGCAAAAGGAGATGATGCCAGAAGTGATGAAGCGCATGAAGGGCTTGCGCCTCAATCAGACGCTCGGACTGGAGGAACTGAAAGACAAACTGAGCGAGGCTGATCTCAACCCCGAGTGGGAGGAGGACGGAACGCCTTCCAAACTGGCGGGCTACCTGCGCGAGTTTGCGGAGTTGCAACAGCGTGGCGCGGATATGTATATGGGCACTTTCAAAATGCTCAAGCAACGCTTCCCCTTCTTTTCTGTGGCAGCCAATTGGTTCTGGCCTTTTACGTTTCGACATCCGGACATACCGGCTGATGCCCGCAACAATCCCACTATCAACCTCCTTATCCGCGGTGCGGCCCTGTGCGACTCTGACAAATATTCTTTTTGCCTCATGGCTTCCATGTTGCCGGGAAACGTAATGGGGGAGGGACTGAAACAGAAGCTGGCCGAGGCGATGGGAGGAGATGCCTCGTTGGGGACTGAACCCTGGGCCAATCAACCGACAGAAATGACTTTCAAGGAAGCCCTTCGTTCCTATGTACAAGGTTTTTACCGTTTCTGTCATCTCTTTGTGCATCGCGAAGCCTTTGTCAATCCTTTCAAACTTGATATGTTTTTGGCAGACTATCCGCCTTTCGACAGTTTGCTTGTAGAAAACGATTTTCTCGGACGCATGGCTGATTTGGCTTTCAAGGACAAATCATGGCTTTTGGCTTTCGGTCTTTACAGTCGCATGAACCCGGATGCCTGCACTGCGGGGCAATATCAGCGCATGGGGTATTGTGCGGAACAAACGGGACAAAAACAGAAGGCATTGGAGGCTTACATCACAGCCGACAGCATGAAGCCTCATTCTGTCTGGACCTTGCGCCGCTTGGCCGCTTTGTGGCGTAATGAGGGGCTATACGACAAAGCGCTTAACTGCTACGAAGAACTCGACTCCCTCGAACCCGACCATGCTGACACTTCGCTCCGTTTGGCTGAGTGCTGTATCCATCTGAAACGCTACGATGAGGCGTTCAAACACCTTTTCAAGGCCAACTGGCTCGACCCTGATTCCACACTTCCGCATCGTGCATTGGCCTGGTGTTACCTGCTGACAGGTCAGTACGACAAAGCCGAGCGCTACTATCAGAAAGTGCTGGCCGACGAACCTACCTCTGCCGACTGGCTCAACGCCGGCCATGCCGCGTGGTTGCTGGGAAACCCCACCGAGGCCGTGGAGCGATACCGCAAAGCCATGCCGCAGCAACTTTCGGAGAATTTTCTCTGCGATGATGCTGCATTGCTGCAGGCAGCAGGACTTTCGGCCGATGATTTGGCCATGATGACTGATGCCGTGTGCTCACGCTGAAACCAAAATCTTCTTTCTATGAAATTTCGCTTTTCCCTTCTTTTCCTTTGGGTCGTTTCGGGACTTTCACTGTCCGCGCAGGATGCTTATCAACAATGGCTGGAGCAAGCGTTGCAGGCTCCGGACGAGAAAGTGCAACCTCCCCATAAGTCCTTCTCGCTTAAAAATATCGATGCGTACCGTCGGCAGGTGTGGCAGGCATGGTGTGCCGCCAATGCCCAACTGGTGAAAGACGAAAACTTTGGCACGCCGCTGCCAGCGCCGGACAGCTTGAACCTGGCAGTACCCCACAGTTGGAAGTTACCGGAAGAATTGGAACCACATGCCGTGATGCCCTTCTATTTCGGAGCTAAAGGCGTTTGTCCTTCGGCTGGCTATCCTTTCTTTCTTTATCTCCATGGGTCGGGGCCGAAAGAAATGGAATGGCAAACGGGGTTGAAGCTTGCGCTTGCTTTCCAGGATGCACCCGCTCTCTATTTCATCCCGCAGATTCCCAACGAACAAGGCTGGTACCGTTGGTGGCAACGTAGCAAACAGTATGCTTGGGAACAACTGTTCCGCCAACTCTTGTTACGCCCCGACGTTAATCCGCGCCGGCTCTATCTGTTCGGCATTTCCGAAGGAGGTTATGGCAGCCAACGCCTGGCTTCGTTCTATGCAGACTATCTGGCGGCTGCCGGACCTATGGCAGCTGGAGAACCCTTGAAGAATGCTCCCGCCGAAAACCTGTCCAACATCGGCTTCTACTTGCGGACAGGAGCAGAAGATGGCGGTTTCTATCGCAACAAGCTATCTCGCTATACAGCAGAAGCACTCGACAGTTTGGAAAACCTCTATTCCGCAGGTTATCGACACCGCGTGGAGTTGATACCCGGCAAGGGACACCACATTGATTACTCCAAAACTACACCCTGGCTGCTGCATTTTGAAAGAAATCCGTGGCCGAAGTGTTTCACCTGGGAAGATTATGAAATGGATGGCAGACATCGTAATGGCTTCTATAATCTGTTGGTACTGCAACGGCCCGACAGCCTCTTGCGCACCAGATACGATGTAATGGTGGAGGATAATCAAATCAACATTGTGGTGGAAAATGTGGAATATGAGTGTGTGGAAACAGATCCCGTTTATGGCATTGAACTGAAGTTCCATAAGACTTATACCCCCGCCGAACATGGCCGCATCATCTGTTTCCTTCATGAGCAGTTGGTCAATTTGCGGCAAACGGTTGTCATTTCGCTCAATGGACGCGAAGTGTATCGTGGCATTCCCAAACTATCCACTGCAGCCCTACTGCGTTCCGCTATTGCTTTTGGCGACCCGGAGCGCCTTTTCCCGGCTGCGATAGAAATAGGGTGGTAATAGCGTCATAGAGTGCGTATCCATTTGGCAAGTATAGGTTGCCGTGAATTGGTATTGTTTAGAAAAGTAAAAGGAAGGGAGCTCAAGTCGTGGCTCTCTTCCTTTTGTCACATATAGAGATAAGATTGTATATAGTGTTATTTCGGCCTATGCCGTGGGGGGCTGTCGAAGGAAATCTTCGGCTGCAAGGAGCGTGTCCTGTTTTCCCACATCTAACAACTGAAGCTCCGGGGCGAGAAAACCTCTAATATCTGCTTGAGCGCAGACGGATAGGTAGAAATCCATGATGGGAAAGGCGGCGGGATAACTCTCCATGAAGCGCAACAGACGTGGCGAGAAGCAATGGATGCCGGCAAAGGCAAATCGCTGCATCCGGCTCATGTCTAATTGGGGGTAGGGAGTACGCACCTCGCCGGTAGAGATGTTGGTCCAGCCACACAAACGCATCTCATCGTCGAACAGGAGATAGCGGCTGGTTTTGCGCCGGCTGACCAACAGCAATGCATCGTGTGAGAGCGATGCGGCGTACAACTCGCTGAGGTCCGCATTCGACAATATGTCTACATTGTGTATCAGTATGGGGGCTTCGGGTGCTGTACGGAAAAGTGCGGCAGCCTGCCGAAGTCCGCCTCCAGTGTCGAGCAAAGCGCTGCGTTCATCCGAAATGTGTACGGGAATGGAGGCCGGATGCGCTGCCAAATATTGTATGATTTGATCACCGAAATGGTGAACGTTTACGGTAATTTCCGTAGCGCCGGCCTGTTCCAATCGTTCGAGCGTGTGTGCCAGCAACGGACGGCCGGCAACGGGCACAAGGGCTTTGGGGATATGGTCTGTGAGGGGCTTGAGTCGTGTTCCCAAACCCGCTGCAAAGATTAAGGCTTTCATGCCGGACAATGCTTATTTGCGGTTAAGACGACTATAGATGATTTGCATCTGAAGCGGTTGTCCCTGACCGCCTTCTAAACGGGCTGAGTTCATTCCCAGCTGGTGGCGTACACTTTGAATGGTTTCTGATGACTGACCGTAATAGTTGCTGCTTTTGATGGTGGTAACTTCCACGGGGATAAGCATCACTTTGTTCCAGTCAGGATGTTGCCGTTCCCATTCGGCGTAGCGGGAGTTGCGCGTGGCCTCGTCATCGCCGGGCTTGACGCCGGATCCTTTGTCGCGCTCAATGCGTAGGTTGGTGATGAGCTGTGAGAAGTTGGCAAACTGATAGGCACTGCTCGACGAGGTGAACTGACTGCTCAGGTAGGCGTCGCTGCCATCGGGAAGCTTGTTCTGTTCAAAAAACTCATTCATCTTGTCTTTGCGCACCATAAGTAGGTAGGTGGGAGCCGGCAGAGGCGTTTCCGAACCGGTGGCAGAAGAAAGATATTTTCGGATGGTGATTTGCGCCTGGTTGATGCTGTCGGTGTAATGCTCGCCTGCCACAATCTCGTGCACGGGCAGAGTCAGTTCGGTGAAGAAGCCGGCGGGCGACTTGACATACGTGCAAGCATGTTGGCTGATTTCGTCAAAAGTGATGCTGCCAGGATATTCATTATCAGTACGTGTGCTTTGAATAACCTCTTCCGTGGCTCCAAATCGCTGCATACCGTCGATGATGGTGTCGTTGCCTGCATCGGTTTGCGCATGATATTGGAAATAAACATTGAGTGCCATCATCTTCGACTTTACCATGGAGCCTATTCCGCCGGCACTTTGGAAATAGAAACCGGGGCATACGTTGTGAATGAACTGGTAAGAGTTGGTGAAGTATTCCGGGTGCTCGTAGTAGTCGTGCAGCAGTTTTGTTCCGTACTCTTGAGGCAGTTTCACCACAATCTGGCGATAGTAAGTGCTGCCCGAAGTTTCGCTTTCGGGGCGTGAGAGGTCCTTTACGCTGTACGTGAGTGTTTTGTTTACTCCCTCATCGCCTTTCACGTAGATGGATGGGTCGATGTTGGAATAGTATGCTTTCGACTCTTCCATCACGCGGTCCTTGCTCAGTTCCTGTACAGATAGCTTCATGGTAGCCAAGGAATCGCCGGTGTATTCTTCAAAATACAGGCGTATGTCGCACGAGTCGGCCACGATGTTGTCTTCTTTATCCTTAATAAGGCGGTCGATGGGGGGGAGGCTGAACTGTTCGGGCAGGTGAAACTGTGTGAGGAAGTCACACGTGGTTTTGATACGCAGCTCCGGGTCGATGAGGCTTCCCAAGTAGCAAGTGCTGGTGTTGGCCAGTACGGAGTCAACCTGTACGGTGCGCGTGTCTACGGTGTAGACTTTCCCTTGGGCGGTGATATTGTCGCCATCGGGCATCATGTCCATGCCAATCATTTGGGTGTTGTCATCGCAGGCGGCGAAGATTATGGCGGCCGTGAGCAAGGGCCAAAGCATTTTGTTCATGGAAAAAGTCTTGATTGGGTCGTTGTAAGGAAGAAGTTTTTGGCTGAAGAAAAAACATAACCGATGCTACACTCAGTTACATAGAAAAGCCGACGGGTTTATGCGACAAGAAGCGAAACGATAAGCCATGTAGCGTGCAAATCTTGTCTTTGAACATCAACCCGTCGGCTTGGATGCCTTGTTGCTACGGGAAAACAAACTTAGTCAACAAGACTGTCGAAGAAATAGTTATAGGCAGTGGCCATAGTTTCGGAATCAGGTGCTGCAAGGATGGGGAGTCCTTTCTCCTTGGCCCGTGCCATCATTTCGGGCAGTACACCGGCTTCGCCTTCGATAATGCCGTCGCTAAAAGCTACCGCCAGTTGAGCGAGAGTGTCGGGTGTAGTGAAGTCAATTCCGGCTGCTTGGGCTGTTTCAAGTGTAGCATCGCGATATTGCAGGCATTCGGCAAAGCGTTCAGCCTTTCTGCTGTCGGGCATCTCGTTGTAAAGAGAATAGACCACTTTGGCATTGGCAAAAGGCGGCTCTTCGCGGAAAGCCGTTTTGATGTAGAAGGGAACAATGGCGGAAATCCATCCCTGACAGTAGATTACATCGGGACACCAACGCAGTTTTTTGACAGTTTCCAAAACCCCACGGGCATAGAATATGGCTCTTTCCACGTTGTCGGGATATTCCTGTCCCTCCTCGTCAACCATCATGCGGCGCTTGTGGAAGTAGTCATCGTTGTCGATAAAGTACACTTGCATTCGTGCAGCCTGAATGGAAGCAACTTTGATGATGAGTGGGTGATCGGTGTCGTCGATAATGATGTTCATTCCTGAAAGGCGTATTACCTCGTGTAGCTGGTTGCGCCGCTCGTTGATGATTCCCCATCGGGGCATAAAGGTGCGGATTTCGCAGCCTTGTTCTTGAAGGGCCTGAGGTAATTTACGTCCGTCGAGAGCCATAGGCGTCTCACCGACGTAGGGTACCATTTCCTGGGTAATGAATAATACTTTCTTAGACTTCATCTTGATTTTCTTCATGGTTTCCTTACCGGATGCGGTTTGTTTATAATCTTTATGTGCCGATGGAACGGTCCAAAAGAGGTAAAAACATCGTGGTAAGTAAACCGTTACTTAATTTTGAAGGCAAAGTTAGTAAAAAAAACTGATTACAAGCCTCAAACTTGTTTTCTGAGATTGCCTTCTTGTTAAATAAAGCCTTTTTGTCGTACGTTTTTGGGCTTTATCTCATAATTTATGTGTTATTTTGCAGCCCCAAGAGTGGAAGAAGCCCTGAAGGGTGCTTCCAAACTGTGCGGGGAGGAATTCACACCCCGCCGAGCAAAATGTAGCCGAGCCGCAGAGGCTTTGGTTTCTTATTCTTTTACAATTACTGCACATTCTTCTTCAAATACTGCACAATGAAAGTTATTCAAAAGACGAGCGATTTGGAGGCTATTTTAGCTGAAGAACGCGCCGCAGGCAAAAAAATCGGCTTGGTCCCCACCATGGGAGCCCTTCACGCCGGACATGCCTCGCTGGTCGAACGTGCCGTAGCCGAAAACGACTGCACCGTGGTGAGTGTGTTCGTGAACCCCACGCAATTCAACGACCCTACCGATTTAAAGAACTATCCACGCACGCTGGAAGCCGACTGTACTTTGCTTGAGAGCCTCGGGGCAGACATTGTCTTCGCTCCGACGGTGGAAGAAGCCTATCCCGAACCCGACAACCGCCGCTTCAGCTATCCGCCCATCGACTCCGTGATGGAAGGAGCGCGCAGGCCGGGACACTTCAACGGTGTTTGCCAGATAGTCAGCAAGCTCTTCCTTTGGGTCAAGCCCGACAGAGCCTACTTCGGTGAAAAAGATTATCAGCAGATAGCTGTCATTCGCGCCATGGTTAAGGACCAAGGTTTCCGCTTGGAGTTGCGCCCTTGTCCCATTGTTCGTGAAGAGAGCGGATTGGCTTTGAGTTCACGAAATGCTTTGCTCACTGATGAGGAACGCCGCACTGCCGTGTGCATTTCCCAAGCTTTGAAAAGCAGTGTGCCTTTTGCCCAAACACATACAGTGGCCGAAACCCATGATTTGGTGGTGGGTGCGCTGAATGCCACAAAAGGGTTGGAGGTAGAGTATTTTGAAATTGTGGATGGAACGACTCTGCAACCCGTTACATCGTGGGACGATGCAGAACTTGTGGTAGGTTGTATCACAGTGTATTGTGGTCAACGTCCCGTCCGTTTGATAGACAATATTAAATATAAAGGAGTTGAGGCTTAAGGAAGCTTTTACTAAATTACTCGATCTTCCATGTTGCTTTCCATACTGAAATCAAAAATCCATTGTGCTCGCGTAACAGAAGCCAATCTGCACTACATGGGCAGTATAACTATTGATGAGGCTCTCATGCAAGCCAGTGGCTTAGTGGCCGGCGAGCACGTGCATGTGGTGAATAATTGCAACGGAGCCCGCATAGAAACCTACGTTATTACCGGGCCGGCACATTCCGGATGCATCTGTCTGAACGGTGCTGCCGCTAGGCTCTTCCAGGTGGGTGATGAGGTCATTATCATGGCCTATGCGCAGATGACCCCCGAAGAAGCGAAAACCTTTAAGCCGCAGGTCATCTTCCCTTCGGGCGAGAAGAACACATTAGATTAAGAACACTGGTTCTGACAGCATTGTTTGGAACAGCGTAGTATTGATATAAGAGATGAGGTCGTAAAATGGCTTTTATGTCGTTTCAAGCAAACGGTGAAAGCTACTTTACGACCTCATCTTCTTTCTATATATAAGGAAGGAGATGATTCTTTCCTTTTTGTGTCAAAGCATTTTTCTGATGGATAAAGTATAAATGTTCGCCACGCAAAGCAGTGCCACACCCGTGTCCGCCAATACGGCAGCCCAAAGACCGGCCCATCCGAGTGCGGCGGCGAGCATGACAGCCGTTTTGACACCTAAAGCCAACGAAATATTGAACTGTACCAAGCGGCGGGTTCTTCGGGCAATCCACACGGCGTCAGCCCAGCGTGAAGGTCTATTGTCTTGCAGCACCACGTCGGCTGTTTCGATGGCAGCATCGCTTCCGCCTCCTCCTATGGCGATGCCCACATCAGCTAATGCCAATACGGGCGCATCATTGATGCCATCGCCCACAAACGTCACCTTTCCTTTCGCCATAGTTTGCTTGATGCCCTCAAAACGGCGGACTTTATCTGCTGGGAGCAGGTCGCCATAACTCTCCTCTATACCAATCTGTTGGGCCAAGGCTGCTGTATGAGCGCTGCGGTCGCCCGAGAGAATCGTAAAGCGTTTCACACCCAATCGGCGTAGAAGGTCAACAGCCTCTGCGGCACCAGGTCGGGGAGAGTCCTGCAACAGTAATAAACCAGCCGCCTTGCCGTTGATGGCGCAGGCCACCGAGGTAACCTTGTCGGTGGAGTTCCATTCGGGAGGCAGGGAAACACCCTCCTCTTCGAGCCACGCCGCCTTGCCTACCAGCACGGTCTGTTGGCCAATCGTGGCGCGAAGCCCTGCACCCGCCTGTTCTTTCACCACGATGTCCCGAATAGGCATCTTCTGTTCCCATCCGGGCATTTGGTTGTGGGCAGCAGCCACAATAGCTTGAGCGATAGGGTGGGTGCTGTGCTGTTCCACGGCGGCGCAAGTCGCCAGTAGTGTCGTGGAGTCAAAGGGTGGAGTGGGGATCAGTTCAATCAGCGAAAACTTACCCTGAGTTAGCGTACCTGTTTTGTCGAACACCATGCAGCGGACATCGGTCAGTGCATCTAAGTAGTTGCCTCCTTTAAACAGAATGCCTAAACGTGATGCCACGCCGATGCCTCGGAAGTAGCAGAGCGGAATGCTTATCACCAAGGCGCAGGGACAGGAAACTACCAGGAAAACAAGTGAACGGTAAAGCCACGTTTCCCAATCCGCATGAGCCAACAGTGGCGGAAATACGGCCGTGCATACGGCGAGAACGAAAATCAGTGGCGTGTATACGCGGGCAAAACGGCTCAATAGTTGTTCTGCCGGAGCTTTTCGCTTGGTGGCTTCTTCTACCAAGTGGAGTATACGTTGCAGTGCACTGTCCTGGTACGGACGTATCACCTGGAGGCTCACAGCCTGCCCCATGGCAATCAAGCCCGCCTGCACCTCGTCGCCTCGGTGCAGGGTGCGCGGTAGCGGTTCGCCCGTAAGGGCTGCCGTGTCAAAGTCTGCCGACTCCATCAGCAGCGTTCCGTCCAGCGGCACCCTTTCTCCCGCTTTCACCACGATGGTTTCGCCCGGTGCAACCTCTTCCGGCAAGCGCGATTGCAGCACTCCCGATGCCAGTTTCACCGTCGCAGTTTTAGGTTGCAGACTTACCAGCGACCGGATGTCGCGTCGGGCACGTCGGGTGGCGCGGTCTTGGAAAAATTCCCCAATGGCGTAGAACAGCATCACGGCTACTGCTTCCGGATAATCTCCAATGACGAATGCCCCCAGGGTGGCCGTCATCATCAAAGTATATTCATTGAAAACATCTCGCTGACAAAGTTTTTCCCATGCTTCGCGCCATACCGGCCAAGCCACGGGAAGATAAGCCAAGACATACGTTGCCAAGCCCGGAATGCCTTGGAGTTGACATGCCAGGCCGCAGAGTAGCAGCGCCGCAGAGATGCAGGCCGGTAAAAGGGATTTCCAAAATGACGACGGAGTATCATTGTCGTGGAAGTGGCCTTGACAACAACAAGTCGGCTTATTGTCTTTGCACATGAGTATACCTTATATGTTAGGGTGGTGAAAGGCAGATCGTTGCGTCCAATGTTGGGAAGGAAGTAGACTTCTTCCATCGTTCCTTACCGTTGTTCCCTGTTCCCGTCTTCAGCCCAAAGAAGAAAACTGGTAGTCGATGGGCATCACCAGTTCCACGCGCGTTCCTTGCAGCGGTTCCGGCTGGTTGGTTATTTGGAAAGAAGCTTCGCGGTGGTTATATTCGTTGAGAATGAGTATGGTTCTCATGATGAGTTGCAGTCCGGTTCCCGTGTCGCGGCCTGTTGGCGTCACACTTTCCGGGTGATACCCCTGCCCATTGTCCGTTACGCTTAGCAGCAAATCATTGTCGCGTTTCATCACGGAGATGTGAATGACATCCGTATCTTTCGGTTGTGGAAAAGCGTGTTTCAGTGCGTTCTCCACCGGAATTTGAAGCGACATGGACAGTATGGGAATATTCTGTTGCATCAGTTCCTTGTCAATCTCCCATGTTATTTTCGGATGGTTGCCATGGCTGTAATGATACAGTTCGATGTAGCGTTTCACTAATTGCAGCTCCTCGTTCACCGGCACCGCCACCTTGTCCGATGCCAGCAAACTGCCCCTCAGTACGTCAATCAGCATATCCACCGGCCCCACCGCTTCGGGATACCTTTGCAGTTTGGGCAGCAACGTACCCAACACATTAAATATATAGTGAGGCGACACCCTGTTGCGCACCACATTCATGCGCAGCGCCGTAATTCGTTCCATCTGCTTCTTCAGCCGTGCCTCCGTGCGGCGTCGGTACACGAAGATAATCAGCGTGCAGGCCAGCACCAGAATGAGTGCCGTCGCCACGATGATAAGAATGAGGTAGCGTTGTTTTACGGTTTGACCTTCGTAGTCCGCGAGTGCAATCTTCTGTCGCAGGAGCGTCGTGTCGCGGGCATAACGTTCGCTTAGTTCCTGCACGTTGTAGCGGCTTTGGCGGCTATTCAGCGAGTCCGAGTAAGCATTGCTTTTACACTGCATCTCGTAAGCCACCTTCCATCGTCCAGCCTTCACGGCATAGTGTTGCAGTCTGCGGTAGTGGAGCATCAAGTAGCGTGGCGACTGTGCCATGATAGAGTCAGCGTTCAGCCGTAGTAGCGGGCGGGCCTCTTCAAAATGATTTTGGGCTATGGACAAATCGGCCTTGAGACTTTGGAAATAAAATTGGATTTGTGAAGGTAACAGCTTCATGTCCTCCTTCATCCTGAAACTTAGCTTGAGCATTTCTTCGGCGCGTGCAGTACTGTCCTGCATCAGATACACCTCCGCCATGTTTCCATAGCACAACAGTTCGTGCAAACGGCTCTGCGATTGCCTGCTGATGGTCAAAGCCTGGCGAAAAGCCCCGTTGGCCTCATCATATCGTCCCTCATAGTAGAAACAATTTCCCAAAGCCATGTAGTAGAAAAGCTGTTTGTCTGCTTCCTGATGTTGTATGTCCTTACCCGCCAAATTAAAATAGCGGTGAGCCGTCGGATAGTTCTCCAGTTCCATATACACCTGCCCCAATCCGGAGTAGATGGAGTTACGTTTTAGCGGGAGTTTGAGCGAGTCGCACAGAAACAGGGCATAGTGGTAATAGCCGGCCGATTTTCCCATTTGTCCCATCTGCATGCAGGCATCTGCCATGTTGATGGTGATGTTCAGCGTCTTTTTGTTTTTCGGAAAAGCCGCCTGACATTTGCGTGCCTTCTCGTAGTATACAATAGCCTGCTTATAATCGCCGCTGCTGTGCGCATTGACTCCCATGTGGTTCCATAGTTCGCCTTCCAGCCACTCGTTACCTTCGTGCGTCCGGTACCAATTCAGTGCATCCCGGTATATTTTCTTCGTCTCATCTGTCTTCCCCATCAGGTACATGGCCGTGGCTTTATATACCTCCAGTCGCCACCAGCAAGCACTGTCCGTCAGTTCCTTTTGCAGCGAAGCAAGTATCGGGTAAGCATTTTGCGGATTGTTGAGCAGCAATGTTTCGTTTTGTGCCAGCACGCTGTCGGTCAGAGCCACTTCGTCCTTTTCGGACGGGTGATGACAGCCGAACAATGTCAAAAGTAAAATAAATACGAGGATAATATGCGAAGGGCAGTTCATGTCTGTGAGTTTTTTATCGGGCAAAAGTATACAATTTATGCGCACCGCGCGACAGTCGTTTAAAGGTTTTTATAATCCTTGCGGCAAAAATATTCTATTGATGTACTACTTAGCAGAAAAGGCACAAAATCTGTTCAAGCAATAACAAAAAATCGGGAGCCGGAACGCATCAGGTGGGTTTCAGCAGTCGTGCCGCAGCGTGCGGTGTGCTTGCTTTCCTGATACGTTCCGGCTCCCTATCGGGTTCCGGTTGAAGTGCCGGCTATTACATCATGCCGCCCATGCCGGGGTTGCCCATCGGCATTTCAGGCTTGTCCTCTTTCTTGTCGCAGATGACGCATTCCGTGGTCAGGAACATACCGGCTACCGAAGCGGCGTTCTCCAGTGCCACACGGGTTACCTTGGCGGGATCAACCACGCCGGCTGCGCGCAGGTCGCAGAACTCTTCCGTCTTGGCGTTGTAGCCGAAGTTGCCTTCGCCTTCGCGCACCTTGTTCACTATGACAGCACCTTCCAGTCCGGCGTTGCGGCAAATCTGGCGAAGCGGTTCTTCGATAGCGCGGCGCACAATGGCGATACCCGTCGTCTCGTCGGCGTTGTCACCGCAGAAGTCGTTGAGGGCTTCCTGAGCGCGGATGTAGGCCACGCCGCCACCCGTCACGATGCCTTCTTCTACTGCTGCACGGGTAGCACAGAGCGCGTCGTCGCAGCGGTCCTTCTTCTCCTTCTGCTCCGTTTCGCTGGCTGCACCCACTTCGAGCACGCACACACCGCCGGAGAGTTTGGCAAGGCGTTCCTGCAGTTTCTCCTTGTCGTAGGAGCTGGTAGAGTTGGCCATTTCGTTCTTGATCTGGGCGATGCGCTCCTGGATATTCTCCTTGGCGCCCTGACCATTTACGATGGTCGTGTTCTCCTTAGATATGGTCACCTTCTCGGCCGTACCCAGCATGTCGAGGGTAGCCTGTTCAAGTTTCAATCCTTTCTCTTCGCTGATGACCACGCCACCTGTCAGCACAGCAATGTCTTCCAGCATAGCCTTGCGGCGGTCGCCAAATCCCGGAGCCTTTACAGCACAAATCTTGAGCTGTGTACGCAGGCGGTTCACCACGAGCGTGGTGAGTGCTTCGCTGTCAACGTCCTCGGCGATGACCAGCAAGGGACGTCCGCTCTGCACAGCGGGTTCGAGGATAGGCAGGAAGTCCTTGATGTTGGAAATCTTCTTGTCGTAAATCAAGATGTAGGGGTTCTCCATCACGCACTGCATCTTTTCGGGGTCGGTCACGAAGTAAGCCGAAAGATAGCCACGGTCAAACTGCATCCCCTCCACGGTCTTCAGCACCGTGTCGCGGCCCTTGGCATCTTCGATGGTGATGACACCGTTCACGCTCACGGCGCGCATACCGTCGGCAATGAGTTTACCGATTTCAGCGTCGTTGTTGGCGGAGATGGTAGCCACCTGTTCAATCTTGTCGTAGCTTTCGCCCACCTGTTCGCTCTGCTCGCGGATGCTTTCCACCACTTTGGCCACGGCCTTGTCAATACCGCGTTTCACATCGAGCGGGTTAGCACCGGCTGCCACGTTCTTCATGCCTTCGGTCAGGATAGCCTGAGCCAGCACGGTGGCCGTGGTTGTACCGTCGCCAGCATCGTCGCCGGTTTTCGAGGCCACGCTCTTCACCAACTGTGCGCCGGCGTTTTGGAAAGCGTCTTCCAGTTCGATTTCCTTGGCCACGCTCACACCGTCCTTGGTGATGCGGGGTGCGCCAAATTTCTTGTCAATCACCACGTTGCGGCCTTTCGGTCCAAGTGTTACTTTAACAGCGTTAGCCAGTGCATCGGCACCTTCGCGCAGACGTTCGCGTGCGTCTACATCATATATAATTTCTTTTGCCATGGTTTTGTTGTTGTTTTAATCGAGCTTGGGATTTAGTTATCGGTTCCTTGGCTCCGGTTGTTGTTTTAAGGGGTGTTCTATAAATTAGTTTTAGGGGTATTGTATTCTATAATAAGCTTGGCTGTTTCTACGACTCTCGCATTGTATCTTACTGATTTTCTTTCAGTCACGTAGCTCGCTACGCTCCTTCATTCAAATTAGCAATCTACGGCGCGATAGCCGCAGAATCATCTCAAGCTAATTTATAGAACACCCCTTAAGCCAAAACGGCGAGAACGTCGCTTTGACGCATGATGATATATTTTTCGCCATCCAGTTCTACTTCGTTGCCGGCGTACTTGCCATAAAGCACGTGGTCGCCCACTTTGAGAACCATTTCTTCATCCTTGGTGCCGTTTCCGGTAGCCAATACCTCGCCTTGCAGGGGTTTTTCTTTTGCTGTGTCGGGGATGATAATGCCTCCGGCTGTTTTTTCTTCAGCGGGTGCGGGTTTCACCAGCACGCGGTCTGCCAATGGTTTGATGTTCATAGTTTGAAAGTTATTAAGTTTGATTTATTGCTTTTGTTCGGCCGCCTTTTGCGGCGACGCTCTGAGATATTGCTAAAAGCGTGCCAAAACGTGAGTTTATTTCTTGTTTTTTCTTTTGTGAGCTTTGCTTCTCTCGCTTTTGTCAGTTTGTCAGCCTTGACAAATTGGCGTAATTATAACCTCATAAACCGAGAGCGAAGCGACCAGAGCGTTATAACTTCATATCCTCCTATCCTTCAAAACTGAAGCGGTGTTTGGTACAATTTGCACCCCTTCAACACCCTTTTTCTATACGTTTTTCTCGTCGGATGGCTGTTACAAGTCCTGGAGTTGGTTTCACAAATCCTGGATTAGGTTTCACAACTCGCCGAGTAGAAAATACTAATCGGCGATTAGGAAGAACAACTCGGCGATTAGGAAGAACAACTCGGCGATTAAGAAAAACTACTCGGCGACTTGTGCGGGCAACTTCCCCAACCATGCCCATGGTATGGATTTGCCCCTTCTTGCGCGCGTGTATATACGTATATGATTTCCTGAAAAAACTATTCACCCCTTCACACGGCGCGTGTTTTCTGCTGATTTTCATAGTTTTTGCGTGTGAAAGCTTGCGTTTTCAAGTATTCACGCGGCGGTGAACGCTTGTGAACACTTGAAAACGCAAGCCTTCACACTTGATTCAGTTGAAAATCAGGGGAAAAGAGCCATCGTGTGAAAGGGTGAATGCTTTTTGAGGTTTTAAAAAGCGTATAGGGATGCAGTGCTATTGGGGTCGCCAATCGTACCCTTGCTCCCTCTAATGCCTTTAGGCTGCGGCTCGGCAGAAGGAAATCAAAACTGTCGTTTTGTTTCCTTCTTCACTCGCCTTGCACTACTCTGCTTCGCGAAGTTAGGCTGCGGCTCGGCAGAAGGAAATCAAAACTGTCGTTTTGTTTCCTTCT